>CAITND010000099.1 GCA_903893625.1 uncultured Oscillatoriales cyanobacterium | reverse complement strand
GGGCTAGCTTCACAAAATTGAATCGACTTAAAGATTTTCAGGAATGCCTAAAGATTTGGCATCACAAAATCGCACTACGAGTTTGATTTTGGGAAATCAAGCTTAAAATCGATTTTTCAAGCTTGTTTTTTCAATTTGAAGCTTCAAATTTCTATTTTAAGCTTGATTTGAAAATCTAAGGCTTATTTTTTTCGATTTTAAGCCTCATTTGGAAATTACAAGCTTGATTTCGCATTTTTAAGCTTGTTTTTCTAATCTGAAGTTTGATTTTTTTAATTTCAGGCTTTTTTCGGCGATTTCAAGCCTGATTTTTGCAATTTAAGCTTGAATTTCGGATTTGAGACTTTTTATTGCGATTTCAAAATTGAAGTAAAACACATTCTTCTGTACAACTTAAGTTTTCCGTGCAAACAGCATAGATTGTTCACCTCCCAAATATCCGAAGTGTTTTGACCAATAAAGCAGCATTTTTGTATCTTTGAAGCCTAAAGACTTCATATCTTCCAACAGTTGCCAACCAAAATGATAATAACACAGTAAGCCATCTGAGTTGATGGGGTCACCATGATATTCAGGAGGTAATAAATGCTCCACAACTCCATCATTGTTTATTCGGGCACGGACGAGGTTTTCTTCATTCATGAGTATGAATGGAACGCTAATCAATATAGATCCATTGGGTTTCAAACTGCGATAACACTCTGCAAGAGCCGTTTGATAATTTGGTATGTGTTCAAGCACGTCAAATGTCAATATAAAATCCAATTCATTCTCTTGAAAAGTAAGTTGGGTTAAATCCTCGTTTCTGATTCCTGCCTCATTTACATGGCCTCTTTGAACAGAGTCACCAAGGTATTCACTTCCTATCACGTCGGAAAAGTTTGATTTTAGGTGATTATAAAGCGATGTTGTCTGTTCGGTAATATATATTTTAGAATATAAGTCTGGTTTTAATGTCCCATTAAACAAATGAATCGCCGCCCTTAATCGATTATTTAGATTGCATTTAGGGCAAACCAATCTTTCCCTCCAGTTGGGTGTCAATCTACCATTAACTTCATAACTATATAAAAAATCCACAATGAAAGGAACAGTTTCTTTGCATACCTGACAAAATCCATTTAAGGTAAAATCAACATTATCTTTCGGAATGATACTATTTTCAAAATTGAAGCTATTGCGATAATTTTTTTGGTTATCAAGATGATATTGGCGATAATCTTGACTAGAACTTGCTGAAGCTAATTTTAGCCTTCTATTTGAATTGATAAAATTCAAAACAGTCAACTTAATGTCGTTTATTGTTTTAGTAATCATATAATACTCTAATATTCAATTGGTTTCTGTATCAATCTATCCATATTCAATGCCAAATAGGTTTAATAATTCCTTTCAATGCGCATTCGATAATACTTCGCTTGCCCATTGGTTCAGGCTTTTTCCATGAATTTCAGCCATCATTACAGCATGGGCATGAACATCAGGAGGGATATTTAGGCGTAGTTCACCCGTAAAAGGTTTTTGTGCGGGCATTCCAGTTTTTTCGCTAACGGCAAGATAATGATCGACCGCCGATTGGAATTCCGCTTCCAATTCTGTCACGCTTTCGCCATGAAAAGTGACAATATCAGTGATACCGGCCAGTCGCCCGACAAAAATCCGGTCTTCGGCATCGTATTGTATGTCAGCCGCGTAACCTTTGTAAGTCATGATATTCATGGTTTAATACCTACATATTGAAGAAATTCACGACATATAATCCGCAAAATCTTCCAATGGCTCGTCAAAATCATCTGCCATTTTAAAAGTGCCTTTGGCACAGCCAAATTTTGGGATTTTTTTTAAGGCTTCGGTAGGTTTAGCGTTCTGCTTAGTCAACAGATATTCCAAATAAAACAAGAGTTCTTGTTTAAGTGGCTCTGAATTCAATTGCTGAATTTTGGAGGCAATGAGTTGTTCG
>CAITND010000098.1 GCA_903893625.1 uncultured Oscillatoriales cyanobacterium | reverse complement strand
TTGAAGCTAAAATTTATTGAGCTTTAAACTCATGAATTGAGACTAATTTAATCCGGGTGTCTGGCGATTCTCTGGGCTAAATCGCCCCGAAAATCGCCCGATTTTCTATGCGCTACATATAGCGTCATTGCGTAAGTCCTGAGAGTGTGAAAGTGGCGATCGCTTGCTCTACAATAAAAGAGTGTAAAAGTGGCGATCGCTTGCTTGAACGAGGGAACGAGGGAACCAGGGAAGGATACTGGGAAGGATGGAGTTGAGTATAATAATTGGAAATAGCCAGCTTTGACTTAATTATTGTAAAAACATTATTAAATTAATGGATCGCTTGTGCCATCCCAAAAAGCTCAAAAGATTGATTTGAATGGGGATTATCCTTGCCCTTGTCGGCGACGAGGGCGGCTAGTTCCAATTGCGCTGACCGATGCCTTTGGCTGCGATCGCTGTCAGCAAATTTTTGTTGTCGATGAGAGTGGTTATTGTTTAGAACAACTCGCCACCCATTATCCTTATAAACAGGCTTGGCGTTGGACAGGTCATCAATGGAATAGAGCCAGTCCAGGGTTAAGGGTACATTATTTACCGATGGCTTTGGGAATGCTATTAGTTCCGTTAGTGATCTGGTTGCCATTAGCCTTGTATTCACCGGGGCCAAATCTTGTGTTATGGGCGATGGTTGCTGTACTGTTAGCCATGTTACCCGCACTCATGATTTGGCTCGCTTACAGGCGCGATTCTCAATGATAATTGATGATTTTTCTCTCCTTCCTCCTGACCATCCCCTCCGTCGTGCTTACCTTGCTAGTTTTCAACTGGCAAAAACGAAAGGAATGGATCGGAGTCGAGCCTTGCAACTGATGGCTAAGGCTTTGCGATCGCGGCAGAATGATATCCTAGAAGCCAATACCCTCGACTTAGAAGCGAGTCGAGACTTAGGATTATCAGAACTGATTACCGACTGGCTGAAACTCACGCCTGAACGCCTAGAAACCACCGTTCAAATCTTAGAACGTCTGGGACAGTTGCCCGATCCTATTGGCCGGGTGATGAGTGCCTCCTATCAACTGGAACAGGGACAAACCTATTTTCAACCGATTCCTTTGGGGGTAGTGGCGTTAATTTATGAAGCCTTTCCCGAACTGGCAGCTATTGCCACGGGACTCTGTTTAAAAACAGCCAATAGTTTAGTGTTATTAGGGGGAACAGAAGCTACCCATTCTAACAATATGATCGTCGAAACCTTGCAAATGGCACTAGAAGAATCGGGACTTCCTCAAGGCTGTTTAGAAATTCTACCTTCCGAACAAAATGCCCCCATTCAACAGTTAGTTACTCAAGATAAATATCTCAATTTAGTCATTCCCTACGGACGCCCCCATTTTGTGCAGCAAGTAGTGAATCAATCTACGGTTCCCGTTTTGCGTTCAGCCATGGGAAATTGTTATTTATATTGGTCATCGACGGCGAGTGTGGATACGGCGCGATGGATGATATTAGATAGTCATGATAGTAAACCCGATCCCGTGAATGCCCTGGAAAAAGTTCTGATTGATCCCAATCAAAAAAGCTCATCCTTAGTGCGGTTGTGGAATAGCTTAAGGGAAGCAGGATTTGAACTACGAGGAGATCAAGCCCTCGCTCAAGAATTTTCAGAACTCATATTAGCAGAAACAACGGAATGGTCAAGACCCTATTTAACTCGCACCGTTGCCTTTAAAGTGGTAGAAAACTTAGAAAAAGCGATCACTTGGATGAATACCTATAGCAGTGGTCATGCTAACTGTTTAGCAACAGAATCCTATTCCGAGAGTCGAAAATTTGCCCAAGATGTGAATAGTGCCTTGACCTTTATTAATGCGTCTCCTCGATTTTCCCGTCACTTGAACCGCGGAGACGCAATCTTTCTGGGGATTTCTAACCAGAAAGGATATCGTCGCGGATTAATAGGTTTAGAAGCTCTAATGACCTTGAAGCACGTTATTCAGGGTAATCGGCAATTTTAACCCAAATATAGTTGTAAGTACCAGATAAAGAGAAAACTCACTTATAAGTTTAGTTAAAATCCGGTGCGGAAATTGTAAATTATCCCTTAGACTTAGGCTTGAAAAACAACTGAAAACGTTTAAAATTGGCTTAAATGATGTCCACAGTTTGTGTTGGGGCTAGAATCCCTGTATTTTTGCATCAACGGTTATTTGGCATTTGAAATAAACCCTGTAAATTTTACACGAAGATAATTTTAATTGCTGCTTTGCGGAGCAGGACTGCCATAATTTTCAAATACCGAATCAGCAAAAAGTATAATTTTTGATAAAGGGTATAACTATGACTTTAATTCCAGATGCTTCTATTGGTGCTTTAGTCGGAAATGATTTCTCCGAAATGATCTCCCTATTTCCAGGGCAGTTATCCGGCTATCTCGGAGGGGTATTAGCACTTGATGGCAATGATACCGTATTCGGTTCCAGTGATGATGAGTTAATTTTAGGTAACACAGGCTTTGATCTGTTATGGGGTAGCGAAGGTTCCGATACCGTATTTGGGGGTAAGGATGGAGATATCCTAGAAGGAGAAGCGGGTAATGATATCCTCTTTGGCAATCTTGAAGCCGATACCATTTATGGTGGTGAGGGTTTTGATAGTTTATTTGGCGGCAAAGGCGATGATGTGTTGAACGGTGAAGGAGGAAATGATACCCTATCGGGAGATTTGGGTGCTGATACCCTTATCGGAGGCAGTGGTCAGGATGTTTTTCTGCTGCAACAACAAGGTCAAGGTCGTGACTGGATTACGGATTTTGAACCGAATATTGATTTAATTCAACTACCTAATAACGTCGGGGAAGTGCAAGTTCAAGCTGTAGGAACGAATCAAACTCGCCTTGTTGTTAGTGCAACCAAAGAAGAACTTGTTTTACTTGATAGTATTGTGCCATCCGACTTGAAGGAAAGCGATTTCATTGGTCAAGGTTTTACTTTGAAGCTCGATAATAATGTCTCTAATCCTCCCTCTGGCTTTGCTCAACAGGTATTAGACTTAACTAATAACTTCCGCAGCCAAAATGCTTTACCACCCCTAACCCTGAACTCTCAGTTAAATGCAGCCGCCCAGGAACAGAGTCAAGATATGGCGCAGCAAGACTTTTTCAGCCACACCGGGTTAGACGGCTCCACCCCCGCATCCCGCGCTCAAGCTCAGGGATATTCTTTTTCTTTTGTCGGTGAAAATATTGGTGCGGGTTATCAGACACCAGAGGAAGTTGTACAAGGATGGATTGATAGCCCAGGACACCGGGAAAACTTGCTCAACCCCAATTACACCGAAATTGGTATTGGCTATTTCTATTTAGCAAATGATACGGGTGTTGAAAATTGGAACCACTATTGGACACAGGTGTTTGGTGCATCATTGGGTTAAGTTGTTTCAGTGTTATTTGTGTTCTGTTACTGCTATCTTACTACCTGATTGGAAGAGGGGGATTCCAAAAAGGCTCTGATGTTTGAAAGATCACACCCAATTTAGGAACTATAAAAAGGGGGATTATGATTCAAGCCATACCTAATTACGATCAGGTTGATTAGGTCTAGGTGATTGTGTCATAGTCTTAGTTTCCACGTTAAACAAAAATTAATCAAGCTTGCAATACCTGTTCCACAGTTAACGCTAATTCTGGAAACGTCGGCGAAACAATTCTCTCATTTCCTCTAAATTCTACCTGTTCATAAAATCCCTCCTCTAAAGTCAAAACAGTAACTTTTTGCTCAATGGGATCAACAATCCAATATTCAGAAATTCCCACTAC
>CAITND010000097.1 GCA_903893625.1 uncultured Oscillatoriales cyanobacterium | reverse complement strand
ACCTGTAATTCCTTTGGAAATGGTGAAAAAGAAACCCATCGCTAAACATCCCGTCAAATTAATGATAAATGTTCCGTAGGGAAATTTCGGCCCTAATTTAGCTTTCGTCCATTCAGTAATTTGATACCGAGATAGTGCTCCCGGCACTGCACCTGCTGCGATCGCTAAAACATTAGTTATGTCTGACATGATTTAGAATTTATCCTGAGAGCAGAATATCCTATTATTCAACACTCAACAGTCAACCGCCAATAAAAAAGAGAGAGTCGCTTTGGCAACTCTCCCTACCATCAGGGTGCATCTACATAGCATAATATAACCTTTTTGACGTAGGGGGTCAAGCCCCCTATTTAAAGATCGTGTAAAAATTTGTAACAATTGCTAAAATTCTGTAAATCAGTCAACGGTCAGCAGTCAACGGTCAGCACAACAGTCAACGGTCAACGGTCAATACCTTTACTTTTGCAAAGCTGAACGGAGTTATAGGTTTTTTAATAAATCTTTACCATTAATCCATGCCACAATAGAGAACAAGTTAAAAAGCCATAATGAATTATCTAGGGAGGTCATGAATGGTAGCCCTCACTGACCGTGTAAAACAAAATCGTTTAACCATTGAAGTTAAAGAGATTGCTGCGGATACCACTGCGATTCGTTCCCTGGATTGGGATCGGGAAAGATTTGATATAGAATTTGGTTTACAAAACGGTACAACCTATAATTCATTTATCATTCGAGGAGAAAAAATAGCCCTCGTTGATACATCCCACGCGAAGTTTCGCCAACTGTATTTAGACACCTTGAAAGGGTTAATTAATCCTGCGGATATTGACTATTTAGTTATTAGTCATACCGAACCCGATCACAGTGGCTTAGTCAAAGATATTTTAGAACTTGCTCCTAATGCTACGGTTGTGGGGTCGAAAATAGCAATTCAATTTTTAGAAAATTTAACCCATACGCCCTTTAAAAGCCAATTAGTCAAAACTGGCGATACCTTAGATTTAGGAAATGATCATGTTTTAGAATTTATTTCCGCCCCGAATTTACATTGGCCGGATACAATTTTTACGTTTGATCGGAAAAGCCAAATATTATTTACTTGCGATGCGTTTGGAATGCACTATTGTTCCGATCACACCTACGATGAAAATCTAGCAGCACTTGAACCGGATTTTCGCTTTTATTATGAGTGTTTAATGGCTCCTAATGCTCGTTCTGTGATTAATGCGATGAAACGCATGGAACCTTTAGGAGAAATTACCACCATTGCCACCGGACATGGGCCGTTACTGCGACATAATTTAGGAGAATTAAAAGGACGTTATTGGCAATGGAGTCACGAACAAACTAAATCTGAAACCACTGTGGCGGTATTCTATTTCTCTGATTATGGGTACAGCGATCGCCTTTCCCAAGCCATTGCCCACGGGATTACGAAAACAGGTGTTGCCGTAGAAATGATGGATTTACGCACCGCCGAACCCCCAGAAGTGCGAGAATTAGTAATGAGTTCTACCGGATTTGTGATTGGAATGCCGCCCGTTTCTGGTGTGGGTTCTGAACTGGCAGAAGAAACGATTAATACGATTATTGCATCGACTCATAATAAACAATCTTACGGTTTATATGAGTCAGGCGGAGGCAATGATTTATCATTATATCCATTGCAAGTTAAACTGAATGACGCAGGATTAAAGCAAGCATTTCCTTCAATTCGGATTACTGAAACCCCCCACGATACCACCTATCAAACCTGCGATGAAGCGGGCACCGATATCGGACAATGGTTAAGCCGAGATAAAACCGTTAAGCAGATCAAATCCCTGGATACAAACTTAGATAAAGCCATGGGACGCTTAAGCGGTGGATTGTATATTATTACGGCTCAAAAAGGGGAAGTTAGTAGTGCGATGTTAGCCTCTTGGGTGACTCAAGCTAGTTTTCAACCCTTGGGATTAACAATTGCCGTGGCAAAAGATCGGGCTATTGAAGCATTAATGCAAGTGGATGATCAATTTGTGCTGAATGTTTTGGCAGAAAACAATTATCAAAAACTGATGAGACACTTCTTAAAACGATTTGCTCCAGGTGCGGATCGGTTTGAAGGAATTAACACCCAAACCGCTAACAATGGCAGTCCGATTTTAACAGAATCCTTGGCTTATTTAGAATGTCAAGTCCAAAGTCGGATGGAGTTAAGTGATCACTGGATTGTTTACGCCACCGTTGATAGTGGACGAGTTAGCGATCCTGATGTATTACCTGCGGTTCACCATCGCAAAGTGGGAAATCACTATTAAGAAGAATGTTGACGGTTGACCGTTGAACAAAACCCAAAATTTGATACTTGACACCTGAGAATTATGGATAATCAAAAACCGCGTGATGTTCAAGTTTTTTTAATTGGAAATCAGACAAAAGTGGTGCGATCGCGCACTTGGGATCGGTTGAAATTTGAAGTTGAATATTCTCTGCAACGGGGAACAACGGCAAATAGTTATGTGATTGAAGCCGATCAAACCGCAATTATTGATCCGCCCGGAGAATCGTTTACCCAAAATTATATTGAAGCGTTACAAACTCGCTTGAATTTGGAACAGTTAAATTATATTGTTTTGGGTCATTTTAATGCAAATCGAGGCGCGACATTAAAGGCATTATTGGCATTATCACCCCAGGCAACTTTTGTCTGTTCTAATCCCGCCGCTTTAGCCTTACGAGAATATTTTGAAGACGACAACTTAAAAATTATCGTTATCAAAGGAGAAGAAACCTTAGATTTAGGTCAAGGTCATCAATTACAGTTTATTGCCACCCCCACTCCTCGCTGGCCCGATGCCCTTTTAACTTATGATCCGGCTACGGAAATTTTATTCTCCGATAAGCTATTTGGGGCGCACGTTTGCGGGGATCAAGTGTTTGATGAAGGATGGTCAGTATATAGCGATGATCGGCGGTTTTATTATGATTGTCTTCATGCTTCCCAAGCTAAACAAGTTCTCTCCACTCTCGATAAAATTCAAGACTTACCCGCAATTAAATTTTACGGAACAGGTCATGGGCCGTTAGTCAAAGATGGCAAAACTGAATTAACAAATTTATATCGAAATTGGAGTGAAAAACAAAAATCTCAGGAGTTAAGTGTAGCCTTATTATATGCTTCAGCTTATGGAAATACGGCTACAGTCGCCCAAGCGATCGCCAAAGGATTAACAAAATCCGATGTTGCTGTTGAATTAATTAATTGTGAATATGCCAAATCCTCAGAAATTCAAGAAGCCTTGGAAAAATGTGATGGGTTTATTATTGGTTCACCGACATTAGGAGGTCATGCCCCTACCCAAATTCAAACCACTTTAGGGGTGATTTTAAATACGGCTTCTACGAATAAATTAGCCGGAGTTTTTGGGTCGTATGGATGGAGTGGAGAAGCGATTGATTTATTAGAAAGTCGCTTAAAAGATGCGGGTTATAAATTTGGTTTTGAACCCATTCGGGTGAAATTTGCCCCAACGGATATTACCCTACAAACTTGCAAAGAAGCGGCGGTTGATTTTGCCCAAAACCTCAAACGCACCCAAAAACGGCGAGCCTTTCGTCCCACAGCAACCTCATCGGGGGCTGATCGCACCGCCCAAGCAATGGGGCGTGTGGTGGGTTCGTTGTGTGTTGTTTCCGGTCGTCGGGGCGAGATGTACAGCGCCATGTTAGCGTCCTGGGTGTCCCAAGCCACCTTTAACCCTCCTGGGTTTACCGTCGCTGTGGCTAAGGATCGGGCGTTGGAACCCTTAACTCATATTGGCGATCACTTTGTTCTGAATATTTTGCAGGAAGGAAAACAACTACGAAAACATTTTCTGAAGCGATTTGAACCCGGAGAAGATCGGTTTGTAGACATAGAAACAGAAGAAGCATCTAATGGATGTGTGATCTTAAAAGATGCCTTAGCTTATCTGGAATGTGAGGTTAAAAATCGGATGGAATGTGGCGATCATTGGGTAATTTATGCCACTGTTAATAATGGTCAGGTATTAAATCCAGAAGGGGTTACAGCCGTTCATTATCGCAAAACGGGATCGCAGTATTAATCTGTTCATCGTGAACAGTCAATCATTGATTTCAATCATCCTAATCCCTAGTGATTGTTACCAGGGGAGACTTGAACGAAGTTACGCCCTTTCAGCCTACGGAACATCAAGGTTTTCCTTTAAAATGACAATCACTAGGGATAATTTTCACTTTTTCTAATGCTTGTGATTTATAATTATTTTTTAAAAGCACCCATTAATCCTAACCGCTTTCTGTTTAGCTGAAATTTATGAAGCTATCTGACTACTTTGATCGAATCTATATTGTTTTTTTGCCAGAGCGAACTGAAAGAATTAAAAGTATGGAATATCAGATCCATCGTCTGAACTTAGATCCTGAGAAGGTGATTTGGTTTCCGGGTTTGAGATTTACAGAAGCCGCAGGATTTCCCAAAGCCAGTGTCAGAGGATGTGTAATGAGTCAATACACAATTTTAAATCAAGCATTAGAAGAGGGATTAGAGAAAGTTTTGATTTTGCAAGAAGATTGTAATTTTAGTCGTTATTTTCTGAAAAATCAAGCATCTATTTTACAAGAATTAGCAACAACAGAGTGGGATTTTGCTTACTTAGGTCATGGTCAAAATCCTCAAAAGGCTTCAACCTATTTTGTGAAAGCTGATCCAAAAGAGCGCATTATGCTGACCCATTGTTGTGCCTATCATCGTCGGGTGATTCCCCGTTTGGTTCAATTAATTGCTGAAGGCGCAGAACGATCACCTGGAGATCCCAGAGGGGGGCCGATGTATTTGGATGCCTTTATGAACTTTTTTAGATCTCGTAACCCGGAAGTTTTGACATTAATGGCATCTCCTTCTTTCGCTTGGCAACACGCGAGTACCAGTTCTCTAAATCCTAACCATTTGGAGAAATATAAATTCTTAGTACCTATCTTTAAACTTAAAAGATTAATCAAAAATACTTTACTTTCTTTAAAATAAAACCGATAAAATTTAAGTAAAAAAATGGCGCTCACCCAACATCCGACAGCATTTTCTGATCTTTCAGGGTATCTATTTAATCTGTTCTCTTATTTTACATAAGATTTCAGATACTTTAATCCTAACCAAGCCAACCCACAGCCGATCATATAATAAGGAAAATCCCACCAAGAAAACGTTGTTCCCAGTAACAAACGACCTAATAAATTAGCCCGAATGACTTCTAAAAAATGGGGTTTCCAAAGTTGAGCAAATTCTAAACTAGAAGTAATCATAAATATCCAAAAGGCGACCCATCCAGGGGATAATTTAGGTTTAATTAAAACTACTAAAAGCACCCAAAACATTTCATAAAATACCCCACCCACAGAATTATTCAGCCACAAATCAAATGGCCCCCGATAAAATTTACTCGCTAATCCAATCGGAATTAAAGCGATTAAACTAATAAAAATAATCCGTTGATACTGTTTCATGAAATGTAGGTAATTTACTCGGTTTGGGGAATCTATTTAAAAGAACCATAAAAAGAGTAAGAACCACGAGAGCCAAAAACTTTTAAATTCCAGTGTTTAAAATCAGCCCTATCCAAACAATAACTTCCTCTCCCTTGTAAAATTAGCCGAAATCGACTATCGCTATTAATTCCTGATGAAAATATCCCATTTCCAGCAACTTTTCCCTCTATTCTTAATTCTTTATAAAGTCGGAAATCTGGATAAGGCTTATCATAAAAATCCGTTCCAAAAGCTATAAATTTTTCAGGAAGGGTAAACGAGAGATTTCCAGTTTTACCCTGTTCATCAACAAAGCGAAAATTCCAAGACCGTTTATTTTTAGAATGAAACAGAGTGTAGGTTTCCGAATTCGATGAAATTCCTTTAATGATATCAAACCCTGCTGCTGTGAGATAGAGTTTAGCCGATGGAGAAAACTTTAATTGATTGAGTTCTTCAACTTGTAAAGATTCTAGCTTTTCCGTTCGTTCAAACCATTCTCCTGCATATCCACAACAAGCACAAGCATAAGCTTTTGTTGGCCAAGTTACAAAAATTGTGATTCCCAAAGGGATCGCTACGCGAATTGCACTGAAAACAGCAATTCCAAAAATGATAATATTGCGAAGTTTACGAGTCATAAAATTTTAATATTTTTTGATCAAGAGAACAGGATTTAATTCTTTTTTCGTGAATCCAATTTAGGAAAAACACCCTTCTGATAAATAGCAATTTGTTCAGGAGTTTGTAAATCCATAAAATCTGCCAACACACTATAGGTAACACATCGAACTTCTGGTTTACCACAAACCGCCTCCGCAAAGCGGAACAGTGCTTTCCAGTACGCTCCTTTGTTCCAAGCTGAGAAATGATGACCGATATTCACAGGCGCACGGTTGCCAGAATAGTTACTCTGGAAGTATTTTAAATAGGTTTGAAACATATCTTCCTCATAGCGCTGGGCATTACTAGAATTAGGTTTCGCCTTGGAATGGGCATAATAAAAGTTATAATCCATTGATAGAACATTTTTGCGGGTAATTGCAGTCGTTAGAGAAGCCAGGGGAAAATTCCAAATCCCATTTTCTTGTTTCGGCCAATAGTTCGCTGACGCTACTTTGCTAGTATCATAGCGAAAGCCCGTTTTCTTCAAGGTTTTGTATAAACCCGGACTCTGACCCAACTCAGGAGCGCGAAACCCTTGAATGGCGCTGTGGTCAAAGACAAAAGCACCTTTCAAATTGTTGATTTTGTAGGCATCAAAAATAAAGCGATCAAAATATTCAAACTCTCGCGTCCAGTTCGCCTCGCTCCAGTGACTACCATCAAAGTGACCCACCGCATGAGATCCGATTTCGTGACCTTCTTGGTATGCTTGGTTTAACTGTTCCAGGCGCAGATTAATCTCTTGCGTAGTGCCACCCCAACCAATGGCAGACCGTCCCTGACCCTTTCCACCGGGAGGGGTGTAGAGGTTGCGTTTCTCATTATTAACAAAGTAAACCCCGCTAATAAAATAGGTAAAGTGAACGGGGATATTTTTTTTCGCCATAATTTGAGTAAAGTTGCGAGTTTTTTTCCACGCATCCAGGGAATAGGAGCCATCAAAAGCCAGTAGCACAAACTGAGGGGGACGACCTGTAACTGAGTTTTGAGCCTGAATCAGTTTATACAGCAAGGGGGAACTCCAGCGAGTAGACCTGCAAGCGTCACCCCCATCAGCATCCTTACAGGCGGCGACAAGCTCTTTGGAAAAAGGCCCTAAGGTCTGATTTCCCTCGACGCAGTAGCCCAGAATTTGATTCAGACGGCTACCATCGGGACAACGCCCTTGTCCATAGGCTTTGAGAAACAAGGCTTCCGGCCATTCCTGAGTATTACAGACACTACCCCCATTCAAGTCGCGGCATTTTTGCACCATTCGCTGAGTGAAAGGCCCCAAAGCGTTTTTACCGTTGGAATAGAAATAACCCCCTAAACTATTAACAGGTTTTTCTTGGATGGGTTCGGGTGGTTTTGGTGTTGGGGAGACTTCTACATTAACGGAACTCGCGCAACCCCACAATATTAAGGATGAACTGATGTAAATACAGGTTTGATAAAACCATTTTGACATTTTTAACACAATGCTCCACTTTTGCAAGAAACTACCAAATTCTACCATTTGTAGTAAGTCCTTCAGGGCTTAGAAGCGTTCACGCCTCACTACAAAATGTTAGAATTAATTTAAAAATAACTTTATTTTCAAAACTATGATTGCTAATCAACATGAAAATTATATTTCTCCAGAAGATTATCTAGCTGGGGAAGAAATCAACCCGATCAAACATGAATATATTGACGGACAAGTTTATGCAATGGCAGGGGCGAGTGATGCTCATGTTACGATTTGCTTAAACCTAGCTTCAGCCTTAAGAAATCATGTCCGAGGGCGGGGTTGTCGTGTCTATATGTCGGATATGAAAGCCCAGATAGATACAGCTAATATTTATTATTATCCTGATATTATGGTGACTTGTGATGCCAGAGATCGAGAATTGACAAATTATAAAAAATATCCTGGTTTAATTGTCGAAGTTTTATCCCCAAAAACAGAAGCATTTGATCGCGGTGACAAGTTTGCTGACTATCAACAATTAGAAACATTACAAGAATATGTTTTAATTAACCAAAAACGTCAGCGTGTTGAATGTTTCCGTCGGAATGGTGATGGTTTTTGGGTTTTGCAATTTTACCATCCAGGGAGTGAAATTCATCTAACAAGCATTGATTTTCGTACTCCTATTGACGCTTTATATGAAGATGTCACGTTTGAAGATAATGCTGTTAAATAATATTAAACTCATTGCCAGTCTGGAGTCAATTAGAAACCGGGTTTCTCAATCAACTCTAAGTATAGCCATTTTCATACAGGACAGAAACCGGGTTTCTTGACCTGATATAGCGATAAATTATGGAATCTGTTAGACTGATGTACGGAAGAGAAAGGGAGTAAAATCAAATGACAACTATTCAATCAACGACAACTGCAATAACATCCCTTTATGACCAGGATTTTTATCTGTGGTTACAGACAACTATCAACGTATTAAAAGAGGGAAAATTTGCCGAAGTAGATTTAGAGAACTTACTAGAGGAACTGGAAAGTATGGGGAGAAGCGATAAAAATGCTTTAAAAAGTAATTTGCGGGTGCTTCTCATGCACTTACTCAAGTATAAATATCAGCCGGAAAAACGAACAAATAGTTGGGTGTACACCATTATAGAACATCGGATACGCCTCGGAGATACTTTCAAAACCAGTCCGAGTTTATATCGTTTTTTTGAAGATATTTTTAATGAATCTTATCAAAATGCTAGGAAACTAGCCGCAGGTGAAACAGGTTTATCAATTAATGAATTTCCCCCAGAGTCTCCATTTACGGTCGAAGAAGTTCTTAATCCTGATTTTTTACCTTCTGAGAAGAATTGACCTAAAAATAATGAGTAGGGACACGATTTATCGTATCCTTGTTTTCCGCCTACGCTAAACCCTGGGATACAAAACCTGCCCAATAATTGGGACTGACAAACGGTAATTGTTCTCGACAAAGCAAATCTAATCGTAATCGCTGAATCTTAACTATTTCGGTTTGATTTGCGCCCCAATGTTGCTGCTCAAAATAAGTCTCTAAAGGTTTTTTATACTTAGCATATAATTCATCTCCTGTCAAGTTTCGTAACTTAAATTGGGCTTGACGGATTGCTTCTGAACGGCTTTTATCCCGCTTTTCCTGATAATATAAAATACAAAACAAAGCGGTTGCTAAATCATCCACCGCCCATAACGTACTAACCACATTTCGCGCCCCGGCACAGAGGAAACCAGCAGCAATACTCAGGGGATCATCGGTAATTTGGGTTAGGGTTAAATTCGTTTCACAGCAGGAAAGGAACACTTCGGCTAAGTTTGCAAATCTCCAAGTAAAAATCCGACCCAAGTTAACATCTCCATCGAATAAATGTAGTTTTGATTCCAGGGAATTATCGAGTTGAGAACTAGCATGATGACTGGAATGGAGGACTTGCACGCGATCGAGTAATTTGTGATAATTACTAATCGTGGCTTGCTGATATTGTAGGCGACTCTCTGGGGTAACTTTATGCAAAATTGCTAGGGTTTCGCATTCGTAACCCGTGAACACAAGATCCCCTGTAGCATTTTCCACAATTCCCATTTTAGTAGGTTTCAGGTCGCCTCGTTGGTGACAATAATTGAGAATTTGACAACTGGGAACAATACGAATACGGAATTGATCACTGAGGTATTCCGGTTGTTTTTGGGGTGAACTCTTGGCAGAATTAACAACAGGTTGACTGACTAACTTAGGGATGCGAGTTGTATCAGAGGTTGTATTGCTATTGGGAATGGGAATATTATTTAAAGGTAAGGCAGCAAAGGGAATTTGATGCAGGAACAAATGAGGAATAATAATTAGTTCTTTGATGCCGTTGAGATGTTGGGAAATTAGTTGATTAATTTGCAAACGGTTAGCCAGTTCGGTGAGAAATTCACCCATTTGATTTTTCCATGCGGTGTTGTTTTCTTTATAAGGTTTTAACCAATTATTGAATAGCCAATTTTGTAATATTTCCAGTCCTTGACCTTCGCAGGTGTGGAGTTGAGGCGGTTGATTTTTTCGTAATATGAAAATGTGGGTATGTTCATCAGTCGTATAAAAATTGAGAATGGCGGTTTCTGCATCAGGAATTAACGTTTGCATCTGTTGGAAACTCAGGGGGTCAGGTTGCAATTGACCCGCCAAAACTTGGTCTTTACTGCGAATTTTCAGCCAAGCTTTTTGTTTTTCGGCTTCTAATTCTTTAATCTTTTCGAGAATAATGTCACCGTTGGGGGTGGGTTGACGAGTGGCGGCGAATGCTTTTGTACCGTCATTGTCAGAAAAGCGTAAACGGTTGCTTTGTTGTTGCAGACGATAATATTCTTCGACTTCCGGGGGAATTTCGCCTTGGGGGTAGAGGTCTTTGCTGTAAAATAAGTCGGCGAGGTGGCGAGAACGAGAACGGTCTGCGGTTTCGACGGCTTTATCGTATTGTTTGAGGTTGATGTAGCATTGGACAGCGTTGGCGTAAACGGAGAAGGCTTCTGCAATGATTTCTTGGCGGCGTTTGTCGGTGGTTGAACCTTTGCGGAGTTGTTCAACGGCTTGTATGGCGGGTTCGTATCCTTCTAAGGCGAGTTGCCAGTTGCCTTGGGTGAAGCCGATGTAGCCGAGGTTGCCGCCTGCTTTGAAGCATTCGACTGGCATGGTTTTGGGAGTGGCAATTTTGAGGCAGTCTCGAAAGTTCTCAATAGCTTTCTCTGTTTGCTGCAAATTATCGTAAGCAATAGCTATGCTGTTAAGGAAAGCTGCTTCCCCTTTACGATATTTAATTTCCTGACAAATGCCTAAAGACCGTTCATGAAAAGTGATGGCTTTTTCATATTTTTCTAGAGAGTCGTAAGCATTACCTAAATTTCCTAGACAAGAAGCTTCCCCTTTACGGTCTTTGATTTCCCGACTAATGGCTAAATGCTGTTCATAGAAGGTGATAGCTCGTTCATATTCTCCCAGAGAGCGGTAAGCAACGCCTAAATTTCCCAGAGAATTAGCTTCCCATTGGCGGTCTTTGATTTCCCGACTAATGGCTAAAGACTTTTCATAGAAGGTAATAGCTCGTTCATATTCTCCCAGAGAGCAGTAAGCAATGCCTAAATTTCCCAGACAAGAAGCTTCCCCTTTACGGTCTTTGATTTCCCGACTAATGGCTAAATCCCTTTCATAGAAGGTAATAGCTCGTTCATATTCTCCCAGAGAGTAGTAAGCATTACCTAAATTTCCCAGACAAGAAGCTTCCCCTTGGCGGTATTTTAGCTCCTGACTAACGGCTAAAGACTGTTCATGGTAATTTATTGCTCGTTCAAATTCTCCCAAAAAAAGGTAAGCAATGCCTAAATTTCCCAGACAAGAAGCTTCCCCTTTACGGTCTTTGATTTCCCGACTAATGGCTAAATGCTGTTCATAGAAGGTGATAGCTCGTTCATATTCTCCCAGAGAGTAGTAAGCAATACCTAAATTTACTAGAGAATTAGCTTCCCCTTGGCGGTATTTGATTTCCCGACTAATGGCTAAAGACTTTTCATAGAAGGTAATAGCTCGTTCAACTTCTCCCAAAGAAAGGTAAGCAATGCCTAAATTTACTAGAGAATTAGCTTCCCCTTGGCGGTATTTGATTTCCTGACTAATGGCTAAAGACTGTTTATGGTAATTTATTGCACATTCAACTTTTCCCAAAGAAAGGTAAGCAACGCCTAAATTTACTAGAGAATTAGTTAAAAAAATAGTCCCCTCTTGGTTTCCAAGATTATCAAATTCTTGAGCAACTTCAATTATTATTTGCAAAAGTCCGGGATCGAGTAATTCGTAATGTGCGGTTAAAATTTGCACTTCTTCTCCATTAGGACATTCAAGCAGTTTTTGAATCAATTGATAATAGGCATTTATGCGTTGTTCGTCCATTGTTGTTTTCCTTCCTTGTATTTAGTTATTTTTCTAAAAATTTGTAACCAACACATCTATGTTATGATAGGTTAAAATCATAATTTACCCTGACTAATAATTTTGGATTATCATTTTGATTGGAATTCAGCCAAAGAAAAACAAAATATTCGCAAGCATCAATTAAATTTTCGGTTGGCATCAACTGTTTTCCGTGATCCTGATCAATTAACAATTTATGACCAAAACCATAGCCAAGATGAAGATAGATGGATTACCATAGGCTTAGATGAAACAGGGATTTTAAGGGTTGTTGTTCATACCTTTGAACAACCAGAGCGATCCTCCTGTAGAATTCGGATTATTTCAGCGCGTAAAGCAACTTTCAGGGAAACACAATATTATCAAGAGAGAAAATTATGAAATCCGAGTATGACTTTTCCAAAGCAGAAAAAGGCAAGTTTCACCATCCTGATGCTAAGTTTCATTATCCTATTTATCTTGAACCTGATGTCGAGGAATTTTTGACTAAAGTTGCTGAACAGAAAAACATAGACGTTCAAGTTTTAGTCAATGAATGGCTGAGAAATAACATTAAGTTAATTCAAAGCATTGAGTAGGTGAGAAACGTGGTTCTTTAGAGAAACTGGATTTCTGGTTTGGTTTCTAGTTTCTCGAATTAACCGTGGTTTTGAACTATTAAAACAAAGGTTCAAGCAAAACTACCAGATAGTTTGTACATATCGAGTAAAATCATTCTCCCAAAGCATCCCAAAGTTCAGGCATCGGTTCATCAAAATCGGTGGCAATTTTGATTGGCATTCTCCGCAGGGGATAATTTTTTGTTGGTCTATCAGAAATCGAATAGGGAATAATCCGAGCAACTGGTAAACCCTTGCGGGTAATGACAATTTCAGATGGGTTAGCAGCAATTTCATCAACAATTGCTGTTAGTGTGATATCGGTTTCCTCTAGGTTTAGATATTTCATGCTATCACCTTCTAGTCAATGAATGGTTGAGAAATAACATTAAGTTAATTCAAAGTATTGAGTAGGTTAGAAACCTGATTTCTTAGTCAACTCTAGGTAAGTCTGCCTTAATTATAACAGAAACCGGGTTTCTTGACCCATATAGCGATAAATGATGGAATCTGTTAGACTTATGTAGATAAGAGAAAGGGAGTCAAAAAAAATGACAACTATTCAATCAACGACAACTGCAATAACATCCCTTTATGACCAGGATTTTTATCTGTGGTTACAGACAACTATCAACATATTAAAAGAGGGAAAATTTGCCGAAGTAGATTTAGAGAACTTACTAGAGGAACTGGAAAGTATGGGGAGAAGCGATAAAAATGCTTTAAAAAGTAATTTGAAGGTACTTTTAATGCACTTACTCAAATATAAATATCAGTCGGAAAAACGAACAAATAGTTGGCGGTACATCATTCTTGAACATCGTCAACGCCTCCGAGATACCTTCAAAACCAGCCCGAGTTTATATCGTTTTTTTGAAGATATTTTTAATGAATCTTATCAAGATGCGAGGGAACTAGCCGCAGATGAAACAGGTTTATCTATTAATCTATTTCCCCCTGAGTCTCCCTTTACTGTAGAAGAAGTTCTTAATCCTAATTTTTTACCCCCTGATCATAATCCTTCCGAAAACATTGAATAGATTAGAAACCGGGTTTTTCCAAGAAAGCGGTTTTCTAGGCTTTGGTTTCTCGTTCCACCACATCAAAACTTTGATAAAATATATGCCAATGGTCTTGCTGTTCCAATTGTTCAAATAAGTCTTTAATTTTTTCCGTGTCCCATTCTATTAGTCCTTGATATTCAGGTAGTGGATCTTCAGGTAGAGTCAACCAAGGCAAATTTACAGGTTTCTCCAAAACGATTGCTAGAAATTCCTCCTTTCCCATTTCCTCAAATATAAACTTTTGCCCAGTCTGATCTGCAAAAGAATCCTTTTGAGGTAATAAAATCGGAGGTTTGTCAATAATTGAATTTATGGCATAACCAAAAGACGGACAAAGTAAATATTTCCCCTGTTGGCTCCTATTAAATAATAGTAACTGATAATTAGAATATTCTAAATCAATCAGCATCCAAAGCAACTGATTAGCAGGAATAGTTGGCGGAATTTCCGGTACAGAAGGTGGCGGAAGTCGTAAACTGGGAACTCTAGTTAACCCTTGAAATTCTGCCATTTCCTGATCTGTTTTAAACTGTATCCAGCCCAGATTGGGTTTAGCTTTTTCTTGTAATATTTTCCAGCTATTTTCATTCAGCCATCGCGGATATTTATGATCCCATAACCAATAATAAACAGCTTGCCAAGTCCCTCTTTGTCCTCTGTTTCCATTAACTAAAATATTCAGATCAACGCCATCTTGTTTTAGTTCATCTTGATATTGATGAGCGATCGCCTGAACAACATTTTGCGACGTTGTACCAATTGAAGTAACATAATCTCCTAGACCCAAACGCGGATCTTCTTTTGGCATCAAGTCTCGTGCAATTTCTCTATGTTGAACTGTAATCGGTCGCTTTTTATTATAACGCAAAGGAAAAAATACTTCCTCTCTTAAATTAAACCCTGACTGTGTTTTTAGTTCGGCTGTTATTGCGTTAATAAACTTTTGTTCGGGTGTCATGGGGGATACATCAGGTTATGGAATCAGCGAGAAACAGGGTTTCATAAACCTCTATTTCAAGATAACACATTCTTATAAATATACAACCTATAAAGCTGGCTAACTATTTCAACTATTTCAACTATTTCAGCTATTTAAACTACAAAAAATGCCTGTTAATAAAAACAACTACGTCAAGGGTATTGCCAACTATTTCAACTTTTTTATAGTGAAATTATGAACCTTAATTTTGACTAAAAGGAATTTGATTATGAAAATGTCTCCGCCATCTTCTCAGCAACACAAGTGTCATCCTAAAAACATTCCAAACACAGCTATCAAGAATATGCTGACACAAGCGCAGAAAAGATTCAAGCCCTATGCCACTGTAACTTGGCTTTCAGAACTTCTAGCAAACGAAAAAGAATGTGAATACGCTTTATGGAAACGAACTCACTATCAATTTGAAAGTCAACCCAGTACCTATGATCCCTCGGAACATGACGAAATGTTGATTAAACGAGCAGAAAAACTGCAAAATGAAGGCTTTACTGTTTCTGTAGAAAATCAGAATTCCTTCAAATATAAAAGTCAAAACTTTAATATTTGTGTTGCAGGGAGACCGGACATTATTGCTATCAAAGATGATTGGGCTGTTGTCGAAGATATCAAAACCGGAAAGCACAGAAATTCACATATTATGCAAGTGCTTCTCTATATGTCAATTTTGCCTTTTGCTCCAGAAACTCAACATTTATTTAAAGGTCATATTCCACATGGTCGTTTAGTGTATCGAGATGAAATTTTAGAGCTTCCTAAGTGGTCTGTTGATCAAAAATTTAGACAGCGTTTATGGCAGCTAATGGTGATGCTTTGCAATTCTCAACCTCCTAACCCAACACCTAGCCAATGGGAATGTCGTTATTGCAAAATTCCCTTTGCTGACTGTCCTGCAAAACTAAATCAAGGAGAAAAAGCTCAAACAATTCTGGTTGCTGTTGCAGAAAAATGATCAGCACTCTGTACAACTCTCCCGACTCCAATATGCTCAAGTCGGGAGAGTTCAGATCACTTGCAAACGTAGTAAGCCCTTCAGGGCTTTAGGGGTTTAGGTCTAACTCACCGAACCCCTAAACTCTAACCTAAAGGGTTTGAGTCCTGAAGGACTCTGAATGGGGTTAAAACAGAAACCCGGTTTCTTGAAGAAACTGGGTTTTTTGTGTAAAGATTTTTTCAATATAGAGGAATATATCATGCAACTACTCGAAGCTAACAAAACCCAAAAACGCACTTACACCACGGAAGAATACCTCGCCCTGGAGGAAACCGCAGAATATAAAAGCGAATATCACGATGGAGAAATTATACCGATGACTGGTGGCACCACCAACCACAACCAAATTGCAGGAAACTTTTACAAAAAATTCCCTTTGACCATCAAAGGACAAAAATATCGGCTATTTATCGGCGACGTTCGCCTCTGGATACCCGCCACCCGACGCTATGTTTATCCTGATGTGATGGTAATCCAGGGAAAGCCTACTTACCAAGGAAAAAATACCACCACTATTACTAACCCCACAATTATCGTCGAGGTTTTATCAAAATCAACCGCAGGTTACGATAAAACTGATAAATTTCGCTTTTATCGCTCTATTCCCACATTCCAAGAATATATTTTAATTGACCAAAATGGTTATCATCTGGAACACTATTCAAAAACCGGGGAAAAACAATGGAGATTTACCGAATATGATTCAGAGCAGGATGTCATCTCCCTGGCTTCCGTTGAATTCCAATTTACTTTAAGCGAACTTTATGAACAAGTAGATTTTTCGGAAATTGAAGAGGCTGAACCTGAAGCATAACTTAAACGATCTGGGGACAATATCAGGGTTATCCTACCCCTACAACTTCCACCTTCACAGCGTTTACCTTAGAGTGCAAAAATCCCCGTTGGGAAGCCCAGGGCGTTTTCAAAGTCGGGGGTAAAAAAGAAAATAAAAGTGATCTATTTTTGATTTTACCAAAAATAGATCACTTTTTTTTGATTTAAAAAAGTCATGTTAAACAGTATAATTGAGCAACTGAAGTTAGTCAAGAATTTTCGGAAAAATCGTGGTAAAAGACATGAATTATGGGTAGTGTTGACTATCATTATTTTGGCCCTGCTAACTGGCAATGTTACTTATAAGCAAATAGATAATTTTAGAAAAAGTGAAGAAAATAAGCTAATTAAATTAACGTGAGTTCGATGGAGTTTGATCGCCACACCGTCTGGCTGACGCTCACGGCGAAGCCACCACAAGCTGTAAGTTCTAAGGTGGGAAGTGAAATTAGCTTGTCAGTTTTAATGTT
>CAITND010000096.1 GCA_903893625.1 uncultured Oscillatoriales cyanobacterium | reverse complement strand
TGCTTTGGGGTTGCCCTGTTCGTAATAGATAAATAAATTTCCAGAAACATAAACATTGGCATTTTCTTGAAAATAACTGTCTAAGGCTTCGACACCATAAATCAAGTAATCTCTAGTTGCATCACTCTCAGCCATTGGCAAACCATCGCGATCAGGATAAGTAACATCAAAAAGTGAATATTTTAGGGAAGTTGTCATAATTGAGACCTCATAAAACCCTATCTTAAGACTAGGGTAACATATTAACCATTTCTGAGACAACTCGCCTTGCGCCATTGCCATCAACTAACTCCCGTTCCCTTTTACTCATGGTTTCACGCTTGGGGCGATCGCCGATCGATTCCTGCAACGCCAAACCAATCGGCTCGATAGTCACATCCTGATGCCAACCCAGATTGATGATTATACCTTGACGATCTAGTTCTGGCGCGATCGCCCTCTGATTATCTGCCAAAATCAGCAAAATACTCGGCAAACCCATAAAAGCTACTTCCCAGCAAGTAGTACCTCCAGCAGAAATTGCCACATCTGCCCAAGCCATCAACTCTGGCATATTGGTGACATTCTGTTGCAACTGGATGGGATAACGTGAATCCTGCACAGCCATTTTGAGATTCTCATAGTGCGGGTTACTTCCCCCGACAACGACCACTGCCTCTAGTTCCTCCACTTCCACAATCTGCAAAGACTGAATGACTTTCAGTGTAATATTATCAGGGTCTGCACCTCCCAAAGTCACCAAAACTTTTGTAGCCACTGGTGGGACTGTTCGCTGCCAACCCCGCCACTGCCAAAACTCTCGCCGCAATAGGGCATAACGAGTGCCCACCAATAGCTGAGTATACGCTTCTCGGTTGTTATACCATTGCTCGTCAGCAGAGATATTTTGATTTAGGACAAAATCAGCATAATAATGTTCCGCGTGTCCGTAATCATCGATAAATAATAGATGCAATTTAGACTGTTTGAGAATTTGCTGATATTCACCTCCGAAGTGATACCCGTCAACCACAACCCAAGTTGCCCCAAACTGATGAGCCAGTGTCGCCGTTTGCTGGGCATCATCCAAGCTTCCTGGCTCTGTTGTCAAGTGGACGACTTGCATCCCCTCTGACTTCAGGCGTTCCTCCAAGGCTGGTACGGAAGTTGTCATTACAAAAATCGGTTGTCCCTGGGTGTCATGCCATGCTTGAGCCAGAGCCAAGCAGCGCATGACATGGCCTGTGCCTATTTGCGTAGAAGCATCGACCCGAAAAACGACTTGCATTAACGACTGCCTCCTAACAGCTACGAAAATCAGTTTATAGTACCGTCAGTTATTCCTGAAGCAACAATGGCATTTTAAGCCTTGAATATAACCCCTCAGTCTGAATGTTCTTCGGGAAAAAAATCCTCATCTACCAACTCTTCCCAAGTATAAGGGCAAGCTTCAGGGAAAACCTTTTCGTCCAGAAAAGTCTCCTTACTCGCTCCTTTGCGTCCATACTTATACCCCTTACTAACAGCTTCTTGGATTCGAGTTTGCAATCCAGGATTATCCTCAAGGATACGTTCTATTTGAATTCTTTGCTTGTCAAGAGAATGTCGCCAACTTGGGGAGCGAAGCTCCTTTTGATACTGCCATTTCAGCAAATGCAAGGTTAGCTGTTCGATCGCCGATACAAACGCTCGGTATTCACTGCGTCCCAAGTCAGAAATCTCCTCAATAACATTGCTCCAATCCACTTGATCAAATTTTTTGTCCCGCAGTAATTGAGCCTGTTGACAAGACCAAGTATAAAAATCATTCTCGTAGAGATTATGTTGAATCATATTTAAACATTTGTTATATCTAAAATTACTTAATTCAATCGCTTAAATCCACTGTGACAAACAGGACTCTTGAGCCAGGTTGCCACATGGTGTCCTTGGGTATTTTGCCATGCTTGAGCGAGTGCCAAGCAACGCATGATATGACCCGTACCTATTTTACTGGAAGCATCTGTACGAATAATTATCTTCAAAACTGGTTATGATATTGCACTATTTTTAAGAGTTAAATACACTTTTGGTTTTACTACATTGCAGTTATTACATAGAGGAATAAATTGCATTGTGTCAATGCTATGTCTTAATGATAAATATTTGGGATTATTCCAAATATTGTATAAATCTGCTTGATTTACATTGCCTAAAACTTCTTTACTGGTCAGGTCATAGCAGCAAGCTACTACGTCACCGTTCCATCTAATAGTCATTGTATGATCAACCAGATCGCAATAGTTTCTATTTTCTTGATCCCTAGAATCATAGTAAATATCGTAAATTTCTCTATCCACTTCCATGTGAGGCCATCTCATTGCCCAAGTACATTTAAAACTTACTGAGCTTGCATATTTACCTGAAAATTCAGATAACAAATGGGGGGGGGAGGTAGAACGAATGTCGTCGTTTAAATCTGCTGGATTTTTCAAGAACTGAGTGCTGGATACAAAGACTTGAGGCGTTTCACTATTCCTCTCTATTTTTCGATTAATCAATGTTTTAATGTTATCGATCACCTTGTTATAATCACTGTTTCGCCTCACCAAATTGTTTATTTCAGAGCTATCACCATCTAAAGAAATTTCAATTGCATCTAATTTGCTATCAATAATAGCATCAATAACTGTCTCATTTAACAGCATTCCATTTGAAACTGTTTTAACCAATGGAATACCTAGATTCTTAACTGCTTTAACCATTTGGGTGAAACTTTTATTTAGTAATGGTTCTCCACCATGATACAAAACAACTACTTTGACTGAGTGTATATTTTTCTTCAGACTATCCATAATCGTCGCAAAGGTGTCTGAGTTCATAATTCCCCTTGGCATTTTGATAGTACCAGTAGGACAATGAGAACAGGCAAGATTGCAAGCACCTGCTGGTTCAATACGAATCACTCTTGGAAAAGGACGAATGTATTCTGAGTACATAGAAAAACACCTATATAATCCACAATTATAGCCTGACGTTTAATCCTCGATCTTTTAAAAAATGCTTGGCTTCCAAAGGAGTCTGCTGAGTAAAGTGGAAAATACTAGCAGCAGCAACTGCCGAGGCTCTTCCTTCTAGCAAAACTGAAGCCATATCTTGATAACTACCAGCCCCCCCCGATGCAATAACTGGAATCGAGACTGCATGACTAATATTTTTTGTCAACTCTGTATCATAGCCTGTCATCGTACCATCCCGATCGATGGATGTCAAGAGGATTTCCCCCGCACCCAAAGATTCCACTTCCTTTGCCCATATTACTGGGTCTTTCCCCGTCGGTTGAGTTCCAGCATGAGTCAAGACTTCATAAGTGCCATTTGACTGTTGCTTGACATCAATCGAAATTACAACACACTGAGAACCAAACTGCTGGGCGGCTGCTTGAATCAGTTCGGGGTTTTGTACGGCGGCGGTATTTATAGCCACTTTGTCAGCACCGACCTGCAATAAGCGTCTAACATCCGCTACTGACTTAACTCCTCCCCCTACTGTTAGAGGCATAAAACATTCATCTGCAATTTCATCAACTGTCTCAAAATCAGGAGGATGCCCATCTGGAGTTGCACTAATGTCTAAAAATACCAATTCATCCACTTCGCGCAGATTATAAACTTTGACAGCCTGCATAACACTGCCAATTCGCCGCCAGCTATCAAACTGAACGCTTTTAACTAGACCAAAGTTTTTAAACAGTAATGTGGGCATTACGCGGATTTTGAGCATAAATTTTTAAAGGGCGAGAAAGTTTCTGAGGACATGGAATCCTAAACGTTGGCTCTTTTCCGGGTGAAACTGAACACCAAATATATTGTCTTTGTTTACGGCAGAGACAAAGTTACCACAGTAAGGGGTATGGGCGATCGCCTCTTGGGGATGTTTACATAAAAAGTGATAGCTATGGACAAAATAAAAATCTTTACCTGTAGTAATTCCGTCAAACAAGGGTGAAGGTTTATCAAAAATTACTTCATTCCAGCCAACATGAGGGATTCGGATATCCGGTGTATCGGGTTCTAAACGTTTAACTTCTCCCTCAATCCAGCCTAACCCGTGAGTTTCTCCTCCTTCCAGACCCTTTGTTGCTAAAAGCTGCATCCCTAAGCAAATGCCCAAAAAAGGGATACCTTGATTGATGACTTGTTCCTGTAAGATTTCATTTAAGCCGGAAGCGCTGAGATGGTTCATCCCAGTAGTAAAAGCTCCAACACCAGGAAGAATAATATAGTGGGCTTCTTCAAAATCCTCCGCTTTGTGGCTAATCAGAGGGTCTCCCCCACATTCTTGCACCGCGCGTGCCACAGAATCTAGATTGCCCATTCCGTAGTCAGTAATTACCACCTTTTTCATAGAGATTACTTAATCCAGATTATCGTAGTTAATCTTGGTCAGATTGCCGTCCTTATCTTTTACGAGATTTCCACGAGAATCACAAACAAACAACTTTTTATTTGTGAAGCGATCGCAAATGTGGATAAACTCATCTAAAGTCATATCAACGTCTTTCAAGATTTCCTCAATATGACAACCAAGATATACCCAAGGAAACTTACCATCGTGCATTCTTACTAACTTAATAGCATCTTGTCTCGACAATCGCCCCCTCCGAATATGCAAACAAGCTAAATCAGTTGCCCGCCCAAAGCCATATTTCAAGAATTTGAAATAATCGTGAATTCCCGTTTGATAATTGTCAAGATTTTCGTAATTAACCAAAGAACCTTCTACTGGCTTGTGATAAGTCTCAAAACCATGAGCTTGTGCATACAGAGCATTCTGATAACCATCCCAAGGCAAGTAGTAACCTAAAAACAAGCCAGTTAATCCTACCCTTTGCAAATCTTCATCTGAAGGATAACTATATTGAATCAGATGTTTTCGTTCAATTCCTTCCTGGCCAATCAAATCAGAAACCCGCAGTCCTAACAATCCTCCAAACTCTTCCAACCATCTTCGGGTCAGCGTATTGTTTTCTGTGGCACTAGCAGGCCCCCCATATTCATTCTGAGGATTTTCTCCCCAAATGATTAAAGGAATATTGAATTGTACAGCAATCCGCACAGGAATAGTAAAGATAACAACGTGTTCAGGCCAAGAAATATCACCAATCTGAGTTAGGGCTAACTTATTAATGGTTCGTCGCACTGATGGGTCAACTGTCACCTCAATATAGTCAACTCCCAAGTTTTTCAAGTTCTCAATATTATGCCTTCCGATATCCGACAATTTATCGGTTGTGGCAGTTACACATAGAGGATTCATGCCAAGTTCCAGCATCCTGATTACTTGAAAATGGCTATCCTTGCCACCACTAACTGGAACAATACAGTCGTAGTTACTTCCATCTTTTGACCGATAGCGATCAAGTACCTTTAGTAACTCTTGTTTTCGAGATTCCCAATCAACCGCTTGCCGCTTCTCCATATTACGGCAGGCACTACAAACTCCCTCTTCATCAATGAACAAATCGGGCTTAGTTTCTGGCATCACGCAACAATTACAATATCGAATCATTGAAGTATCTCCTTTAGGAAGTTTTTTCTAGTAAGAACCAAGTTAAATCGTCTTGAGGAAAGTGGATATCCCGGTGATAGACGAATCCATAATCCAAAAGTTGCAAATTTTTAAACCGATCCAGCAGTTCACCGGCAAAATCTCGCTTAAATAACTTGCCTTGATGACCCCTGTAAGTTATCTCAACTGGAGTAGGATTATAATATTCAACGATACAAATATAGCGATCGCTGCTTTCGTACAATCGATCATAAACTTGTTCTAAACAATTAGGGTTAATATGAATTAGTACCCCTTTGATTAGTACAAAATCCCAAACCCGTATTGGGTTGAAATCTAAAATTGATTGAGGGTAGATTTCTAACTCCATCCCTTCTATTTTTCTGAGTTCTTCAACTGCTAAATTGTTAATCTCAACCGCAGATACTTCTAACTCAGGCAATAGCTTTTTTATGGCTTCTATATTGAGTCCTCTATTGGCTCCAAATTCAATCAATGAATTTATTTTTTGAGTGTGAGAAAAAATTTTACTGAATAAGGCTAAGTTCCGAGCAATTAAGCTATCTCCTTGATTTCGATGAGTATATTCATCACCAAACCCCTGGCTCCAAAATTTTTCCTGTTCCGTCACGAAATTCACATCTTCGGGTTGTGTTGATTTATTTATCATATTTTTTTTGAGTTACATGACTATTAATAATGTACCACTCTGGATGCTTTTTTAGTAAACTCAAGCAATCTTCTAACGTAAAATTAGGTTTTATAGGATAAATTGCTTCGATTATTTTCTGAATCAACTCAAAATCTTCGGGAGTATCTACTGTCCATCGATGGTGACTACAATCTTCAGAGTAAATAACATGACCCAAACTATATCTTGATGGTTGTCGATAAATAAAAGGGGTTACGTGCTCGCGATCTGGTTGTGCTGTTGCTTCCCAAAAAGCCTGTTGCAATGTTGAAAAAGAAAACACTTCAGTATCCATCCCTCTGGGATAAGTTCTTTCTAAGGAGTTAGAAACATAATCATAGTTTGATTGATTTTTTAGATAACAATCAATAACCTCATCGATAACTTTAGGGTCAATTAAAGGACAGTCGGAAGTTACCCGAACCACTATATCTACTTTGTGTTCCGTAGCGGCTTGATAATATCTTCCTAACACATCTTCTTCCGAACCCCGAAAGTAAGCAACAGCAAGACGGTTACATAATTCAACAATGGGTTCATCTGTTTCATTAGTGGTAGTAGCAATGAGTATTTCATCTGCCAGCTTCACTCGTTGTAGTCTTTCAATCTGGTATTCGAGCAAAGGTTTTCCCAATACCTGCTTAAGTACCTTTCCAGGGAAACGGGTAGATGTCATTCTGGCTTGAACAATTATAGCAGTTTTCATTGATTTAAAAAATATTCCTTATTTTTCTCCATACCTTGACAACAAAGCATTGACCACTTCCTGAGAAATTCGGAAGTTTGTTTGCAATATTTTTTGAATAATTGGTTTTATTTCTGAGCGATAACTTTGCTCTTTTGCTTTACTAATCACACCCAAAGTCCCAGTAAAAACCATGTCAAATTCTTTAGCAATTTTTCTAGCTTTTAAATCATCCAAAATCATTAATGAATCAACCTTTTCAGCTGCTAAAGCAATCGCAGATGCTTCACCAACATCTAATTTCTTTTCCAGTAACTTTTGGTATTTTTGATCTTGAACTATCTCAATAAGAATCCAATCTGGTAAAACCTCGCCAAATTCTATTTCGATTTCAGGAGTAATATAAACTTGAGAATAAAGTAAATGTAGGAGGTCTAACTCTCCAATTTTACTTAATATAATCAAGCAACTAGCATCGGCAATAACAACGTTAGGCATTCTCAATGTCCGCTTCTAAATCTTCAACCAACGTACTAAAAACTGAAACATTATAATTGCCAATGACTTGAATAAATTCACGCTTACTTAAGCCTGCTAATTCCGCAGCATGACCTGATGTTAAGGTGCCATTTTCATATAATTTAGCTGCTATCAATAACCGCAATTCCTCGTCACTTTGTTCAATAGTGTTAGGAAAATTTAGTTGTAAAGTTCGCACGTTCATTTCTATATTTTCCTCCCGTATATTGACACATCATCACCTTTCCTGGTGAGCAGGTAGAAGTCATTCTCGCTTGAACAATCATCACCGTTTTCATCTCATAATATCCCCAATAACCGCTACAACTCGTTCTTGATTTTCATCACTTAAGCCATAGTAAATCGGCAGACTGATGGCTTCCTGATAATATTCTTCTGCTTGGGGAAACCCCCCCCACTTAAAGCCTAATTTTTGATAATAGGGTTGAGTATGTACAGGGATATAGTGCAAATTTACTCCTATTTTTGCTGCTCGTAATTCCTCAAATACTTGTCGATGAGTTTTACCAATTTTATCTAGCTTCAGCCGAATTACATACAGATGCCAACTCGACTCAGTATCAGGATGTTGCCAAGGTAAAACTAAGGGAAAATCCTGCAACAAGCTATTGTAACCTTCTGCCAACAGCCTACGACATGACACAAACTCATCTAGCCTTTGCATCTGACTCGCGCCCAATGCTGCCTGAATGTCCGTCATGCGGTAGTTGAATCCCAACTCTAGCTGCTGGTAGTACCACAACCCGTGAGACTCACCCTGCATTAACTCAGGGTTGCGGGTAATCCCATGCGTCCGCAACCGAATCAGCTTTTCATACAAATCCTCTCGATTGGTCATTACCATTCCCCCTTCCCCTGTGGTGATAATTTTCACAGGATGAAAGCTGAACACGGCCATATCGGAAAATAAACAACTTCCGACAGGATTATCCTGATATCTGGCCCCAATAGCATGAGACGCATCCTCCAGAATAGTGAAACCATACTTTCGTGACAGAGCCAAAATCCGCTCTATCTCGCAAGACTGTCCCGCAAAATGAACGGGAACCACCACTTTCGGCAGTTTTCCCTCTAGTTCAGCACGAGCGAGTTTCTGCTCTAGCATCTCCACGCTCAGATTATAAGTATGGGGGTCAATATCTACAAAATCAATATCTGCGCCACAATACAATCCACAATTGGCTGAAGCAACAAAAGTATTAGGTGAAGTCCAGAGGACATCTCCTGCACTTAAACCTACTGCCAAGCAAGCAATGTGCAAACCCGCAGTGGCACTGGAAACCGCCACTGCATATTTAGCCCCACAATACTCAGCGACTAATTTCTCGAATCTTTCTATCGCCGGGCCTTGAGTAATCCAGTCCGACCGTAACACCTCAACCACAGCATCAATATCGGCTTGAGATATATCTTGGCGACCGTATGGGATAAACTTATTCATTACTTCAGCATCTCTAATAACTGGGGAGCAGTTAACCATTCTTGATTTACATCTGAACTATAAACAAAATCTGGAGCCACAGGAATACCCTGCTCGCCTAAAGCATTAGTAGTATAATCAAGGCTGTAGGAATATTCAATGGTGGGCTTAATTACATAATGGTCATCAAACTCTAAAGTTAAGTGGGATGACTCAACGGGACACATGACCTCATGGAGTTTTTCACCAGGCCTAATGCCCACAATTTTATGAGGGATACCAGGCGCTAGGGCTTCTGCCATATCGGTCATTTTCATAGAAGGAATTTTAGGGACAAAAATCTCTCCCCCCTGCATCCTCGTAAAATCCTTGAGGACAAAATCAATGCCTTGATTAAGGGTAATCCAAAACCGAGTCATCCGTGGGTCTGTAATTGGGATTTCAGTCGATCCCTCTTGAATCAATTTCTGGAAAAAAGGGACAACCGAACCCCTTGATCCCAAAACATTACCATAGCGGACAACAGAAAAGCGAGTTTTCCGATCTCCAGCCAGGTTATTGGCTGCAACAAATAACTTATCTGCGGCTAGTTTTGTCGCTCCATAAAGGTTAATGGGATTAACGGCTTTATCAGTAGATAGAGCAATCACTTTGTCAACCCCTTGTTCTAGAGCGACATTAATTACATTATCAGCCCCATTAATGTTGGTCTTAATACACTCCATCGGGTTGTATTCTGCCACCGGAATATGCTTAAGGGCTGCTGCATGGATGACATAATCGACTTCCCGCATAGCCATTGCTAAACGTTGTTCATCCCTGACATCTCCAATGAAGTAGCGCATAATTGGAGAGTCAAATTTTTGCGCCATTTCATATTGCTTGAGTTCATCTCTGGAGTAAACGATGATTTTTTTAGGTTGGTGGTGATTGAGTAGGGTTTCTACGCATTGTTTTCCGAAAGAACCTGTACCACCTGTGATTAGGATTGATTTGTTTTGGAACATGAGTTGTTTATTTATCAGTGATGTTTTGTGGACTTATAATAGTTTCAATCAAGTCTCTATTAAGTTAACATTAATTATTACATTATAAATCCAGAAGTTCATCAAATCTAAGTGTATCTTTCTTTTTCATAAGAATCTGAGTCATAAAGTTCTTAAAAAATGGGTCTTCCTCTACGGTTCCAATTTCGTTGCTTTTTATCTTATTGGCCAAACTCTCCGCCACAGCCCACGGCTCTCCCCTGCCTAAATCCAAATTGCCTTTCCCTGGTCTCATGTAATGATATATTATTGCATAGGCTACATAGGCTTTTTCAATTTTTTCAGGAGAAAGTTTGTCTTGCTTATGAATAGAATATAACAGAGATTTGTACTCATCCACTGATTGAGGATTATTGGTAAAGCCACATTCCGAATAAGTAGAAGAACCCGCCAATATAGAAGGTATTCCAAAACAGGCTAACTCATGAGCTATTGTTCCACTTACAGTAATTACGGCATGACAAAAATCTATAATTGATATATTACTTATATCTTCGGGAGCCAACTTAATATTTTGATACGAACTGTACTCATTATTTACCAATTCTTTTGCTGTTTTATCTACATTATAAGCCATTGAAATGTTGCCGACTTCAGGATGTTCTTTAATAATCCAATTTACAGAGTCAATTTGAGAACAAATTTTCAAGGTTTCTACGAGAGCTTCATAATAATCTACAAAAAGTCGATGACGATAGCAGTGTGGACAATCATTAAAAACATGGGATGCCACAATTACGATAGGGAGAGAGGGATCTAGATTAAATTGCTCACAAAATTCTAGATGAGTGTAAACTTTTTTATCCTTATAAGCCTTAGTTTCATAGACCAAGCTCGCATCAGATCGCTTTATGCCCGTTGTATTTTCCACAAGTTTTCTTCCAATTGCAGCAGACTCATGTCTATGATGATTCCAAAAATAAAGAAACAATTGTTCGGAAATAAAGTCCTTACTATCATAGAGATCATCGACGGTTTCATGTCTAGTTAAACACGGGCCACTTACATCCAAAACTATTGCTTTTGCCGTGGCTACTAAACGCGATATCAATCCTTGAATGTAAACAGTTGCATGACTGGTAATTAAAAATCTAATCTTGCAACTGTCCAGAAAATTTTTCCAGAAATTATATGCTAGACATCGAGACTCTAATCCAGCCATTACCCTTTGGTCAAGAATTGGTGTACTCATTGGTGCTTGTCTGATTAATAGATCGTACACTAGGTCTCCAATATGTAAATCATCACACTTGAAATCTTTCAGTAAATATTTGAAATTTTCGCTATTAGCATCTTGTGAAAACTTTTCTAGCTGATATTTTTGATGATCAGTTAAACCGTAGTCATCATTGCTAATAATAAGTTTTTCTACACCAAAAGATATCAATAATTGCTTCATTTGATGATCGTATCCCCAAGCCACGAATGCTGCTATTCTATATCCATACAATTTTTGTAAACATTTAGCTGCAAGCAAATTCCATCCAGTCATCCACACCGCCGCATCACCGCAACCATGAAGCTCAATTAGAATCCACTCATCTCTTTTGCCAACCGATTGATGTGGCTTCCAAAAGTCACTGATAACCTGAAGATCCTTGAGAAAACTCTGGTCAAAAATTTTTTCTTCGTCTAAACCCAAATCAGATATTTTTTGTATAAATTTTTGATAGTCCGTATAATTATGCCTCATCGCTAACAAGCCTTGCCTGTATAATTGAATCAATTGCGCCTCTTGTCCTTGTTGAATCAACAAGTCTCCGATTAAATCATACGAGGGGTAATGTTGAAAATTTTTATCAATACATGATAACATTTCTGCGATCGCATTTTGATAATCATTTTTGCTAATTAGTGCTTGAGCAAGGTGATAATGAAAGCCATGGAAACTAGGATTCAGCTTAATGGCAGTTCTATACATCTCTATAGCATCATCAAGCCGACCCTTTTCCGCCAACAATTTGCCCAAACTTTCATAGCAAAATGAAGAATTACTATTAAGTTCTATGATGTGTTGACAAGCCTTTACTGCTTTTTTTATACGATCTTCATCTGCTAGATCACAGCCTATTTTAATGGCTTTTTGGTAGGCTAAGATAGCTTGATCAATTTCCCCTAGCCCATGCAAAGATTGGCCAGACTCATAACATAAATCATAAGAGTTGGAATTTAACTCGTAAGAAGCATCACCAGAATATTTGATGGCTTCCTCAAGGTCTTCTTGTTCCGTTTCTGCTTGTTCCGTTAAAGTTTTTTCTGGCTCCAAACAGTCTTCAACAGTGTTTGTTGTTTCTCCTTCAGAAACATGATTTTGTTTCGCTAATACTCTCTCTAAATTGTTGCGAAATACCTCAGAAATTGGATTCAATCCAATGGCTTTTTGATAAGCTACTAAAGCATCTTCCCAACGTCCCAACTTTTCTAAAGCCTGTCCCAACTGGTAGTGAGACCAAGGAAAACTAGGATGACTTGCGATCGCAATTTCATAAGCAGCCACAGCATCCTCCAGCTTACCACTCCGCATTAACTGATTACCCAGAATTAAATTTCTATTTTTCATAAATGTATCAACTTGTATAAACTAAAGACATAAAATCAGGTACAACCACTGTTATTGCTTTACAGTATTGTCTTTCTGTAGACTTGTCAAGTTCCCCAAACCACACATTTTCCCATCTCTTAGTCCCACATCCCGTAGGAATGTTTTTCCGCTCAACTCAAGCTAGACAGGGAGTTAGAGAAACTCTGAATCATCAAGTTTGAAAGGAATACCATAGATTTCCACCTCATCTAGATGAAAAGACGTACTTTCTCGCAATTGCAAGCGTACAAACCGTGCGAGTTTATGTTGCACACTACTATCAGTGGTTTTCCCTCAATCCCACGGATTTGTCGTCATGGTGATTACAAAAAAACTCTACAGCTTTTTGCAACTTTAGATTTTCTGTCCGATAACTAGGGTTTATTTTAACAGCCTCCGCATAAAAACCAACAGCCTCGTTTAAATGCCCTTCCTCTGCCAAAACTTCTGCTAGGTTACCACGCGCTTTATAAGATCCTGAGTTTAGTTCAATTGCTTGAAGAAAAAAACTAGCAGCCTCCGCTAATTTTCCTTTTTTGGCGAAAGATTCACCTAGCCTGTTATGGCCCATAGAGAAACTAGGTTTGATTTCAATGGCTTTCGAGTAGTTGGCGATCGCTTCATCTAAATTACCTTGTTGAATAAAAGCCTCTGCCAGATCGTAATAAAAAGAGGCAGAGTTGGGATTTAATTTAATAGCCTTCTGATAGGAAGCGATTACCTCATCCCATCTTTGCAATTTAGCTAAAACTGTTCCTAGACTATGATAAGACCAAGCTGATTTTGAGTTGAGTTTAATAGCCTTACGGTAAGCAGTGGCAGATTCCACTAGCTTTCCCTCACGTTCATTTTTCTTAGCTATTACGGTATAACCCAGACTTGTCTTAGGGACTTCTTGATATTGGTCAGGTTTCCTTTGTAGCCATTCAACCTGGGATATTTTGGTCACGTCAAGTTCCTGGGGGCGGTTGGCATCGAGAGTTTTTCGCAACTCCCTATAGGAATAACCCATCTGACAAACGATTTCATGTCCCAAATATTCTAAATACTCGTTAGTCACTTGCCAGATATGAGGACTTTTGACGGATAAAATCCACTTGTCTAAATTTCCAGGGTCTGGTCGCACTTTTTGATAAACTAAGTCCTGATCTCCGTATTGCCATCGGGGTAAATTGCAAGCTCCGTATTCGAGCATTTTTACTGAAAATTGTATCCCCAAAAAATTGCAAACTCTCCTAATTTCACTCTCGGAATTGACCAACAAGTCTTCATAACTTAGGGTCAAGCAATTTTTTCCTAATTGTTTGATTCCATCAATTAGTTTTGCCGGTGCGAAAGTTAAGTCTTCTTTATAAAGATCAAGATTAAACCATTCTTCTTTACCCCAGGTGCTAAAAATAGAGCAAGCAACAGATAATGGATTGCGAAATAAAATGATGAAACTTGCTTGAGGAAAAGTTTTGTGCAATTCCGGAATAATGTGGTAATAGCGAGGGGTTTTATCTAAAAAATAACTTTTGTTTGAAGAGTTCAAAGCACAATTGTAAAAATGCCCGCACATTTTGCGAACGCCTACGAAGTAAGCATCTTCATCACTTGAAACTTCCTCAAAAAATCCCTTTAAGGCAGTTCTAGCTTCCCAAGCATGATACTCTGCCTCATATCCTTGGGAGCGCATAGCATAGAGAGGGTGTAACATTAACCAGGGTTCTGACACAGTATGAATATCTGGATGACTGGCTAAAATTCTTTGAGTCATTGTTGAACCAGCGCGAGGTTGGGAGATTAAAAATATTAAGTTTTGTCCTTCTATTCCTATGCCCATTTTTAATTTTTTTCAAAAAATCTAGTGTACCCTGTAACAAATCTTACGGTTAGTTAACCCCAACAAACAATCCTGGGTCATCATTGGGTTTTCTTGACATAACCGTTATATCATACCATAGTCAACAGCACCCGGCTGAATCGTAATACAAAAATGACTAACTCAAGAAAGTTACAGGAGGTCGCGCCCAGTTACGCAAACATCTGCTGACATTGCAAGAGATCACTGATACACTAGAGAAAATAGGCTTTCGACACCCTATGTCATCACGGCCAGCATTGCTAGACTGCCAGGAGCAGAGTCTTCTGAGAAAGTTTCTAGTCCTGCTTGCTTACGAGACGGTGTTGAGGTATCGCAGTGGTGCTGTCAATTAACAACCATGAAGTCACCTATCTATTCTTAAATCTTACGGGAGGAAAAAGATAATGCAACGGAAAAAGCAAGGTGGGATACCTGCTAATAATCCGGAATTAATGTCTAGTCAATTGATGGCTAAAGGGGTGAGAGTCCAAGAATTTGAGGTCGATATTAACGACTATAAAAATTATTTTAATCAATCGCGCTACCTGGAAGATTATCCAGAATACTACTCAGGAAATATCCCAGAAAAATCTTTAGAACATTACATTGCCGCTAAGTTGTTAGAGCTTTCGCCTGATGACATATATATAGATGTTGCAAGTCAATCAGGAGTTGTTCCTAAAATATATAATCAAGTCTTTGGCTGTCAAACATACGCTCAAGATTTAGACTATCCTCCTGGTTTAAACGGAAATTTAATAGGGGGAGATGCCGGAGATATGCCGATACCGAATGATTTTGCAACAAAAATAGCTTTACATTGTTCTATAGAACACTTTGAAGGAGATGCAGATATTCGTTTTGCCAAAGAGTTAGGTCGCGTTCTCAAGTTTGGAGGGAAGTGTTGTATTGCACCTTTGTATCTTTTTCATGAATATGCTATTCAAACAGATCCTGTGACAGCTAAAGCTACTGGAGGAGTCAGTTTTGAGTCTGATGCAATTATTTATGAGCATTTAGGTTGGAACAACAGACATGGGCGTTTTTACGATCCCGAGCATTTAGTTAGTAGGATAATTAACAACCTTAATGGTTTTAATATAACAATTTACCGTATAAAAAATGCTAAACAAGTTGATAACTCCTGTTACATTCAGTTTGCCGCTGTCTTAGAAAAACCGCTAGATGATAATACATTAGGTTTAGACCAAGACACTGCCCAGATAAGTTCATCGCAACACAAATCAAATCTATCTCATGCAGCAACAAAAACTGTAGGAAAGCCCAATCATTTCTCTTCTATGTCCACTCAACCTCGCATAGATGTTGTATTGCAAGCTACTGGAATACATGGATGGAACTTTTCGCGAGGTTGGGTCAATGTTTTGCAAAGACAAGGTTTACTGAATCGTGTATTTACACCTATGGCCGAATGGGGAGCATTAGAACCTACGAATGATGATGGTTTGTATCAATATTTGAGAAACCCAGAAGCTGATATAATGATCTTGCTTGGGTTTGATTGGCATTCTCACCCCCTACACAATAGTTTAAAATGGCAGGAGGGATGGTACAATACAAACATCAAAAAGGTGGCAATTTTTCAAGAACATTGTTCGGCAGAGATAGTACAAAATACACCACAGTGGCAAGAGCAAATTTCAATCGCTATTGACAATGCGGCGACCTGTGTTAGTGCCATTATATGTAATCATGAACCGGATGTCTCTTGGTTACTAAATCGAGGTATAAAAACACCCACCGTTTTTTCTCCTTTTGCTATTGATCCCCAATACTACAATTGCAAAATTCCTTTCGCACAAAGAAAAAATCGTGCCGTTTTTCGAGGTAATGCGACTCCTCACTTTAATAATAAAACGTATTATCAGCGATCTCAACTAATGGATAGGCTTAAGCTAAATCATCATATTGACTTATATCCATTAGTAACCGATTTACTCTCAAAACCGTTGGAAGCAGTTCAGTCTTATGTGGATGAACTAAATACTTATAAGTTGGGATTAAATTTACCTTCACTATCTCCAACGTTAACTTCACGCCCCTATGAAATAATGGGATGTGGAACTTTGCTGCTTCAGAACAATGTTATAGGGGATAAATCTAACAAGTTATTTCGGGACTGGGAGCATTTAGTTTACTATAACCCAGAAAATCCTGATGAGTTAATCGAAAAAATCGAATATTTGCTGAAAAATCCCGATTTAGCTGAGGAAATCGCCGATCACGGTTATCAATTATGCCAGGAAAAACATACTATTGAATGTCGAGTACAACAATTGATAGAATGGGCAGATAGTGGTTTTCAAGTAAGCGAAGACACTCCTAAAACATCTGATGCTACAGGCTCGATAATATTGAAATCACAAGTTTTAAATAGGACTACAAATCTGCACCGACAGAGTAAAAACTCATTGTTAGTCGCTGTTGATGGAGTATTTTTTCAGCTTAACAATACAGGTATAGCTAGAGTTTGGAAATCCCTGTTAGAAGAGTGGGTGAAAGATGGTTTTGCCAGGAATATTCTAGTTCTTGATCGAGCGGGAACAGCACCTAAAATTTCAGGTATGAGGTATCGTCGAATACCTGAGTATAACTACGATGACACCGATAGAGATAGACAAATGCTTCAGCAAGTTTGTGATGAAGAAGGAGTAAATGTATTCATCTCTACATACTATACAACTCCACTGTCAACGCCCTCTGTTTTTATGGGATATGACATGATTCCCGAACTGATAGCTCAGAACCTAGATTCCTCCATGTGGCAAGAAAAACATCAAGGAATTAGACACGCTTCTGCCTATTTAACCATATCGGAAAATACTAAGCGCGATCTGGTTGGTTGCTTTCCAAATATATTAGTAGATTCAATAACCGTAGCACATTGTGGTATTGACAGTAATTTTACTCCTGCCAGTCAAGAGGAAATTATTGAATTTACCTCAAAGTATGAGATTCGTAAGCCTTATTTTTTAGTGGTTGGTGATAGAGTTGGTTGGAGGAATACGGGTTATAAAAACGGCATATTGTTCTTTAAAGCATTTGCCCAATTAACAGACAAACATGATTTTGAAATTGTTTGCACGGGGGGCGATCCTGCTATTGAAGATAAATTTTTACACTATGCTTCTGGTGTTAAAATCCATAGATTGTATTTGACTGATGAAGACCTAAGAGTTGCCTACTCTGGCGCGGTGGCTTTAGTCTATCCCTCACTTTATGAAGGCTTCGGAATGCCTGTTTTAGAAGCAATGGCTTGTGGATGTCCAGTTATTACTTGTCCTTATGCTTCTTTACCTGAAGTTGGTGGAAATGCGGTTTTGTATGTGAGTGGCCGAGATGTCAATGAAATGGCAGAAGCAATGATTAAGGTTCAACAACCTGAAGTGCGTGAGTCTCTAATTAGGCTGGGTTTGGAACAGTCTAAGCAGTTTTCTTGGTCTAAAATGGCAGAAATAGTTAAGTCTGTTTTGATTGAAACTGCGACCGATAGTTTAGATAACAATTCAGTCGAATTAGTACGTTTACCTCAAGAAAAGTCCACCTCAAAAGACTCGAATCAAGAAGTTTTAGTAGTCACTAGCATTGCACCCAGAAACATTGAAAGACAGCAGGCTTGTATTAATACCTGGCAATCTTTAGGTTTTTCAGTCGTATCGTTAAATATACAAGAAGAAATTAATCAATTGCAATCACTTTTTCCCAATGTAAGGTTTCATGCAGTATGGCGCGATGCCCGCACGGAAACAGAACGACCTTTGGTATATGTTGAGGATATCTTCATGTATTTGCGTGGAAATGGCACTAAAATTAGCGGTATTATTAACTCTGATATATACCTAAATGTCGATGCTGGATTTGTCAGTTTTATCGCCAAAGAAGCTATAGACAATATGGTTTTTGGATCACGAATGGATATAGATTCTCTGGAGGATTACCAGGATGGGGTTCTTTATGATAAGGGCTTTGATTATTTCTTTTTTGATAAGAATTTATTGGAACATTACCCACCGGAAAATTTCTGTGTGGGAATGCCTTGGTGGGACTATTGGATTCCATTAGTTTTATTAGAAAAAGGTATTCCTATTAAATTACTTATCTCACCCATCGCATACCATGTTAAACATCTGATGAATTTTTCTGAACATAGATGGATAAAATTTGCATCATATATAGCAAGCTACTACCAAAGTTCATCTAATTACCAGCAATTCTTTTTACAGAGGGAGTTCATTGATGAAGGTCAAGAACATCAAAGATTGATGAATGGATGTCACGAACTAGCGAATAAAATTCTGCAAAAGATAGATCAGGAGTCATCAAGAATTTGTTACTTTCAGGATCAGATTGAAGATAACTTTTCCCAAGAAGTTGTTCCTAAACCTGTCACCGTCTTTCCTAAAAACTTAAGAGACAACTCACAATTTCTGGTTTCTGCAATAATCTCTACCTACAATTCAGAAAAATACATTCGCGGTTGTTTGCAGGATCTAGTTGACCAAACACTTTATAAACAAGGCGGACTCGAAATCGTTGTTGTTGATAGTGCTTCGCCGCAAAATGAACAATCTATTGTTAAAGAATTTCAGGCAAAATATCCAAACATAGTATATGAACGTACTCCTGAGCGTGAAACTCTTTATGCTGCTTGGAATAGGGCAATTAAAATGTCCCACGGAAAATATATCACTAATGCTAATACAGATGATCGCCACCGTTTTGATGCTTTGGAAGTCATGGCGAATTTTTTAGATACACACCCAGAAGTATCTCTAGCCTATCCCAATCAGCTAATTACTACTGTTCCTAACGATACATTTGTCACAACACAAGGTAATCGACACTGGAATTGGCCGCCATATTCTTATGACCAGATGAAACAGGGTTGTTGCGTTGGATCACAACCTATGTGGAGAAAGTCGCTACATGACAAATACGGCTACTTTCGTTCAGAATTTCATTGTGCAGGAGATTATGAATTTTGGTTAAGAATTGGTAGTCAAGGCGAAAAATTGGCTCTTATCCCCGAAATTCTTGGACTCTATTACTTCAATCCGCAAGGTATAGAACACGGTACACCTGGAAGATCAGGTCAAGAAACCGATCAGATATGTGACGAGTATGGCATAAAACGTCTATATATTCCCAACATTTCCGGTTCTGAGCGCAAGTTCGATGATTTGCAGTACCAAGGCGCGCTTCTTACAGATGAAGAGAAAGCTAATCTTATCCATCACCAACAACTCACCGTTAACTATCAATATGAAACCGATAAACAAGCGCCGAACCCATTGATTGGCATCATTTCCCAGCCCATTGTCAGTGTCATCATCCCCACAAAAAACCGCCCAAAAATGCTTGCCCAAGCTATCCAAAGTGTCCTCAATCAAACCTTTACTGAATTAGAAATCATCGTAGTTAATGATGGTGGTGTTGACGTACAATCAGTCATATCACGCCTCAATACCAGGGGTAACATTGTTTATAAAAAACACGATCGCGCTCTCGAACGCTCCGCAGCCCGTAACACTGGTATCCATGCCGCCCGTGGTAAATATATCGCCTACTTAGATGACGATGATAACTACTACCCCAATCACATCGAAACCCTAGTAAAATTCCTAGAAAATAGTGAATATAAAATCGCCTACACCGATGCTGTCATGGCGCAACAGGAAAAACAAAATGGGCAATATATCACAGTTCACCGTAGCCAACCCTACTCTTCGGACTTTGATAACGATAAAATTCTAGTTAATAACTTTATTCCAATTCTATGTGTGATGCACGAAAAATCCTGTCTTGATCAGATTGGATTATTTGATGAAACTTTAACAACCCATGAAGATTGGGATTTATGGATTCGCCTATCTCGTCACTTTCAATTTGCCCATATTCCTCAAACCACTTGTGAATTTACCCGTCGCGAAGATGGTACAACCACCACAAGCAAGAACCGGGCTGATTTTATTCGTACCCGTGAAATTATTTACGATAAATATTGGCAGTACGCTGAAAATAATCCAGAAATTTTAGCGGCTCAACAATCTGTCTTTAAATCGGAAGCCAAAGAGTTGGCAACCAGTTTAGCTCAAACTCAAGAAAAATTAGCTCAAGCTCAATTAGAACAAGAAAAGTTAACTACCCACGTTGAAATGAATCAAGAAAAGATCAAACAGATTGAGAATCAATCCCAACAAATTCAAGAGGAAAAACAATGGTTAGAAGCTCAATTAAGTAGTTGGAAACAAACAGCGTTGCAGTTACAAATTGAACTACAACAAACAGAAAATCACAGGGAAACAAGCAAAATCTGATATGAAATTCCTAAATGATCCCCCCTAATTACCCCATTTTTAAGGCTTTTTAAGGCAGGGCTGTTTCATTTTCCATTGCAAAACTAGACAACGAGAGTTTGCTGTTTGGCCGCTAACTCCAAAGCGCGACGATAGCAAACACTCGCTTCTTTTATCTGGCCAAATTTTGCCAAAGCATCACCTAAATTATTGTAAATTAGGGAACATTCTGAGTTGAACTCCAGAGCTTTTTGATAGGCTTGAATAGCTTGATCAAATACTGCTTTACCTTGCCACGCATCTCCCAAACCTTGGTAAGCTACTGCATTCGGTTGACGTTGAATTACGATTTGATAAGTTGAGATTGCATCTTGCCATTGATGTTGATTAATCAAGGCTTGCCCATATTGCAAGTAAACATCAAGATCATTCGGTTGAAGTTCTAGTAGTTTTCGATAAATTTCTAAATGATTGGGATTAAAAGCAATAATCCGACGATAACACTGTTCTATTTCCTGTAAATTTTTATTAGATGAAACGGATAGATTAGAACCTTGCAAAACTCCCAGCAAATGAAAATTGACGACCTCAGAATTGGGATCAATGGCTAAGGCTTTAAAATAAGCTGCGATCGCTTCTTCCGATTGTCCTAGTTGAGCTAAAACAAACCCTAAATGATCCTGGGCTTCTAAAGAATGAGGTTCTAATTCAACCGATTTCCGGTATATTCCTACTGCTTGATTCCATCTTCCCAAACTCATTAACGCATCTCCCCAATGTTGGTAAACTACGGCTGAGTTAGGAGCAAGTTCCACGGCTTTCTGATAACAAATGATCGCTTCTTCCCATCTCTGTAATAACGATAAGGTATGTCCTAAATAATGATGAACAATCGCCGATCCAGATTCTAATTCTATTGCTTTTTGATAAGCTATAACCGCCTCTGGCAATTGACCACAAGCAGCTAAGGCCGTCCCTAACTTATACTGCGACCAGTAGGCATAAGGATTCAACTTAATAGCTTTGTGATAAACATCAATTGCTTCTGCAATTTCATTCCTAGTCTGTAGTAATTCCCCAAACTGAACATAAATTTCCGAGGAATTAGAATTTAGCTCTAATGCCTTACGCCAATAATAAAATCCTTCCTGAACTTGTCCTTGTTCTAATAAAATATTGCCAATTTGTTGATATAATTGAGATGGGTTTGAGAACCCTTGATCAATGGCTTTTTTAAAATAGTCGATAGCCTCATTCCTTTGACCTGCTTGCCAAAATGCCTCACCTAAACTTTTATAAAACTCAGGTATATTGGGTTCGAGCGCGATCGCTTCCTGAAAAGCCAAAATTGATTTTGCATATTGTTTAACTTCAACTAAAGCTATTCCGTAATCATAATGATACCAAGCTGATTTAGGATTTATTTTACAGGATTGATCGTAATTAACTATCGCTGCTTCCCAGGCTCCAGTTTGTACTAAAAGTTTACCCAGATTGTGGTGGTACAGATGAACATTGGGGTGATCTTCAATTGCTTTACGATAAATTGCGATCGCCTCTCCTAAATTTCCTTCTTGGACAAATTGATTAGCTAGATGAAAATACGAAACTGTCATAAAAGATATTAAGAATAAGAATCAATTTCCAATTTAACCATGACTTCTGCCATCTTAACAAGACTCTGATCCCGTAAAATCGCATATTCCATCCCATTAACTGGTCTTTTGATTATACAGCATTCTAATCAATAATCAAAGCCTAATCAAAAAGAATTACCGTTTTTATCCCTTAGTTGGAAACTCAACCCGATGATGTGCTAATCTTACCTTAGAATCTCAAAGTAGTCTTGGCTGGTATTCCTCAAGGAGAGAATATTAATAATGGAACCAGAATATGCAACAACTAATGATTGGTATAAAGCCAATCGTCCCCAATTAAAAATATATCGGGGTCAATGGATTGCTTATACGAATCAAGGAGTGATTAGTCACGATCGAGATTTCAGAAAAATGATGGATGCTATACCCCCTGATACTCCTAAATTAAGTTATGTGATTGAGCGAATATTTGAAAGTGAATTTATTGAACCTGCTAAGTTTTATCCGGTGAGAATGCGATCGCTAAAAGCTCACGATTGGCAACCCAAATATGAATTAATTTTGAAATTTCAAACCACAGAAAAAGTCAAAATTCTAGTGGACTCTGGGGCTGATTTTAGCTTAATTACTAGACAGCTTGGTGAGCGATTAGGCTACACTAAAGGAGAGGGAGAAAACCTGGGTAGTGGTGAAGGAATTGGTGGTAGTATTGAATATCTATTAAGAAAGGTGGAAATAGAGATAGAAGGTCATCGTTTTACCGCTCCTGTGGCGTGGATACAAAGCGATTTTTGTGAAGAAGTTTTGTTGGGGCGAGAGGTGGTGTTTGATTTGTTTGATATCGAGTTTAAACAGGCTGATGAGACGATCATTTTTAAATGGCGTGGCGGTCAAGCATAAGTAGGTAATAATAAAAATTGAGGTGATTTAATGAATAATATCGAGAGTTCTAGTCTTTATGAACAAGATTATTATCTCTGGTTACAAGACACTTATCAAAAGTTAGAAAAAAAGGATATAAATGGACTTGATTTGATACATTTAATGGAGGAAATATTAGCTTTGGGGAATGAACAAAAGCGCAAGGTTTCCAGTTATTTAAGACAATTACTAATTCATTTATTGCTTTACCAATATTGGGAAGCAGAACGAGATCGTTGTGGCAAAGGTTGGCAAACTGAAATTGATAATTTTCGGTTTGAACTGGAATTATTATTAAAATCTAAAACTTTGTATAATTATTTTTTACAGGAGATAGAAGAAATTTATCCTAAAGCCAGAAAGCAAGTGATTAAAAAAACCGATCTTCCTGCTGCAATATTTCCTGAACATTGTCCTTTTAAAGCTGATCAATTGTTGGATTCTGATTTTTTAACCTAACCCCTGTCAACCGACCAATTAAGCTCCAGGACTGTTTAATTTTCCCTGCTTCCAAACATTTGAAACTGTTGCTACACAAACTAAACCACCGCTTAGGTTTTTCCTATAATTTGCTAGATTTCACAACCCGCGCAGGCGGGTTTTGTCTGTGTAGCGATAGATTTTAATCTGTCGGAATCTTGAAAAATGGGGCGGGTTTAGGGGGAAAAACGGGGCGGGTTTAGGGAGATGGTTGGTGCATTCTCAAAATTGTCTCGAACCCGCCCCTACAACCGTTGCACGTTATATTTAGTTACTGTTTTTAGCTGTATTAAAAGGAGTTTTGCTCATAATAGACAGGTTTAAAATCGCTCTATTATCCATCAACTATTCTAACACAATCGACGAATAAAATCTTGATGCTCAACACTTTCTATTCCTTCCTGTAATCTTTTTAACACCTCAGCCAAATTCCCTTCTAAAAGCGATCGCACCTCTAACCATAACCCCGGAAACACTTGACTTTTAATCACCCCATTTTCATCAGTTTCTAAAGCAATATATTCCCCTTCCTGAAGTTTCCACCAAGAAATTTCATGTTCATACACTTGCCAAACTAAATATTCCTGCACACCATTCCGTTGATAGGCTCTTTTTTTATCATAAAGATCATAAGCCGCACTACTAGCCGCAATTTCTACAATTAATTCTGGCGATCCTTCAATATAATCATCTTCACTAATGCGGCATTGTCCTCCTAAATTGGGATTAATAAATAAAATAGCATCGGGTTGCGGTTCGTTTTCCCCATCGAGTCGGACAGTTGTATTATCGGCGGCTAAAACTCCAGGAGTTGCTGCATAATAAACCCCTAACCAAGTATTAATCTGAGCATGGGGTTCTCCATGACTACGAAAACGTAATGGGGAAGCCATATAAACCACTCCTTCAATTAATTCTACTTTTTGATGATTTGGCATGGCTTGATAACGACGTTCAAATTCTGGACGGGTTAAGCGATCGCCATTTTCTAAACGAGGAATTTCTGTTTTTAGCTGTGGTAAACTAGACATCATGTTAATCCCCTTCAATTAAATTGTTTTTCATCAGCTTCTAAATTTTTAATTCTGCCTTGCTTCTACCATCATTCTAACAACATCTGGCATTTTATATTGTGCTTTCCATCCTAACTTCTGTTCTGCCTTAGTGGGATTTCCTCGACCCACCGCAATATCCGTAGGTCGTAATAAATTGCTATCAGATTCTACATAATCTTGCCAATTTAAACCTAGACAAGTAAAGGCAGATTCAATAAATTCTGCTAAAGAATAAGTTTCCCCCGTTGCAATTACATAATCATCGGGTTCTTCCTGCTGCAACATTAAATACATAGCTTCTATATATTCCGGTGCCCAGCCCCAATCTCGTTGAATAGAAATATCTCCTAAATAGAGTTTCTGTTGTTTTCCTGCTGCAATATCAACAGCCGCTTTAACAATTTTTTGAGTTACAAATCGTTCAGGACGTAGGGGAGATTCATGGTTAAATAAAATCCCTGAACAGGCAAATAAACCATAAGCTTCCCGATAGTTTGCGACTTCCCAAAAAGCTGTAGATTTTGCGACAGCATAGGGACTGCGGGGATGAAAAGGAGTATTTTCATCGGCAGGAAGTCCTTTTGTATCTCCAAAAGATTCACTAGAACTAGCGTTATAAAGTTTAATTTTAGCCCCGGTAAATCGAATAGCTTCTAATAAATTTAGAGTTCCTGTGGCTATACTTTCTAAGGTTTCTACAGGTTGTTCAAAGGATAGTCCTACTGAACTTTGACCTGCTAAATTATAGACTTCATCGGGTTGAATTTTAGTTAGAGTTTGCAAGACACTTCTAAAATCCGTTAGACTCATTGAATCTAGTTTAATTTGTTCTCGAATTCCTAGACGAGATAAATTGCTAAAAGAAGACATTTGAGCATCGCGTGATGTGCCATAAACAGAATAACCTTGTTTTAATAAAAGGTCAGCTAAATAAGCTCCATCCTGTCCCGATACGCCAGAAATTAATGCTGTTTTCATAACCAATTTACAATGCCTGATTAAAACTATTATATGGGTTCGGGGCGGGTTTTGGGAGATTATTTGTGGGTATTAAAGGTTAACTCGAACCCGCCCCTACGGGTAACGACAAACAATGCCTAGAATTCGTTCCATTGCATATTTCCATTCAGGGGATTGACTTAAGGTAGACGCATCCAGAGGATATTTCTTATAGCTGGATAAGCGCACAAAATCATTCACCCAATCTAATACAGCTTCAGTGATAAATTCAAAGGGAGAGTATTTTAAAGATTGTTCAAGAAAATTAACCATTTCAGAGACATTTTCTTGGGTATAATAATACCAAGCATTCCACAGTAATGAGGCGTATTTGAGACGATGATTGAGATGTTTTACTTCAGTTTTAGTTAAGGGTAAATTTATCAAAGCATCCTCTTGAGAGGAAGTTAAAGCAATTTCTATAATTTCTAGGGTTTGTTTTAACATCCGATCTTCTTTAAATAGTTCTTCCGCTCGTTGTTTTGATGCTACACCCATTTTAGATAGTAACAGAGGATTAACGGCTAATTCTTGCAGGGTTTGAACAAGTTCGTTAACTGTTTTTTGAGGATCAATATTAGGATCACTTAATAGTTTTCCAGTGTCTCCTAATCCTTCGGGAATACCTCCCGCAGCCGAGGCAATAATGGGTAATCCTTTTGCCATTGCTTCCATAATTGCAAAGGAGGGAGCGGCTTCTGCTAAGGAGGTTAATATAAATATATCACAGGCATCTAACCAGTCGGGAATATCCCACCGTTGTCCTAAAAATATCACCTTATTGCTAACGCCTAAATCCTCAACTTTTTGCTTTAATTCTGGTTCTAAATCATGATCACTTCCCTGTCCAGTTCCCGCCCAAACAAAGTATAATTTTTCCCAGATAGAAGTATGTTTTAATTTGGCGATCGCTTCTAATTGAAATCGATGTCCTTTGATGGGTGCTAACCTTGCCGTTGTTAAACACATAATCCCATCTTCAGGAATACCAATTTCTTGCCGTAACCGTTGACGATTGGCTAAATTAGGCTGGGCAAAATATTTTTCTGATCGTCCATAATATACTACATTTCCTTTATCTTTTGGTAAGCCAAATTGGTCTTGTAAAATATGAATATGTTCGTAAGCTGCGGTATTAAAAGTCCGCGCTAATCCATATTGATATAATACTCCTTTGGCGTAGGGAACACCATCTCCCATAGTAAAATCAATGTGTTCTGCCATGGCTAATCCCAGGGCGATCATATAGGGAATATTCCGTTGAATTGCTACTTGTTTAGCAGCAAAATGGGAGTAAGGCCAACCATCACTAAAAATAATAAAATCGGGCTTGATTTCATCATAAAGGGTTTCTGCATCTTGGGTATTTCTCAGAATTCGAGGCAAATCTTGGCTAGTGCTATAGTCTAACCAATATTGCTGAATTCCTAAGTCTTTTTCCTCCTCGACTAAGGGGTTATAATGTTTAGGTCTAACGGCTGTTACTTGATATCCTAATTTTGCTAATTCACACAAAATTAAATGATCATATTGGGCTAACCCGCCAATACCCGGATCATCGGTATTCATTAACAGAATATGAGGTTTTTTCGGGGAGGGTGTTAAGGTAGGTTTAGACTGAGTGCTAAGTTTTGGATTCATAATTTTATGGATAACAGATTGCCATTCCTGAGATTTAATTAAAGCATAAATATCTAACTTTTCTCCATAGTCTGCTGCAATATTTTGAAAAGCATCAAGCCAATGAGAAATTGTTTCTGTTAGAGGGAAAAAAGTATATTCTATGGATTTATCTAAACAATCTATCATTAAATCGTGATAACCATCTCGATACATTCTCCAAGCTAACCACACCCAGCGATCATAACTTTCTTTTCGACGTAGACGACGAAGTTTTTGGGGAAGATCAGGGTAATCAAAAAAATTATTCATGACAAGTTCAGTGTTTTTAATAACTTTTAATCCTCCTGACATTAAATTTTTGTCATGTTGACGATAACAAGCATGAATTTCTTTTAACCAAACGGTTTTGCATCCCATTAAAGATAAACGTAAGACCAAATCCAAATCTTCTGCGGGAGGACAACGATGATCAAATCCTCCGGCTTTTTCCCACCATTCTCGGCGTAAAATCAGACAACTAGGACGAACACATTTATGTAAAATCCATGCTTCTAAATTGAGTTTTGGCGCAGTATTCCAAGGTGTTATTGCTATCCAGTTTTTTCCTTCTTGATTAACACAATACCAACCACTTTCAACTAAATCAATCGAAGGGTCAGCATCAAAAGCTGCCACTTGTTCCTCTAATTTTTGAGGTAAGAAAAAGTCATCTGCATCTAAAAATGCTAAAAATTCACCTTGAGCTATTTCACAACCATGATTTCTAGCTTTAGCGGTTCCTTGATTGTCTTGATAAATATATTTAATAACAGGAAAATAAGGTTTGATAACCTGCTGAGTTCTATCCTGAGATCCATCATCAATAATAATAACTTCATAATCTGTATAGGTTTGTTCGAGAACACTTTTTACACATTGCTCAATATATCTTTCAGTGTTATAAGTCGCAATAATAACACTAACTCTTGGCTTATGTTGGGGAGTAATTTGAGCAATTAATTGTTTCCATTCGGGTAAATTATAGAAATTTTCCAAATCAAGTTCATAACCATAACCACGACAATAACCAATAAATCTATGTACCCAATCAGAAATCGTAATAGCTACAGTATAAGGAGTATAGAGTAAAGTTTTTTGTAAGAATTGAGCCATTTCTTGAGGATGATTGGTATGATATAAATGCCATGCCATCCAAGTTATAGCTTCATATCGAGCGGGTTTTTCGAGTTGTCGTATTTCATCGGATAAATTAGGCTGACTAAAAAAATGATCTTGAAGTGCTATCATTAGATTAGCTCTTTCTCTGGCTTTTGTATTAGAAACTGTTTCCTCGTGTTGTCGATAATTAACGGTAATTTCAGATAGCCAAGTTGCTGAATACCCTTGCAATGCTAAACGCCAAATAAAATCAACATCATCGACTCCATTAAACCGAGAATCAAATCCCCCAATTTGTTGCCAAGCTGAACGCCTAAACATCAAAGCACCAGGTAAAATTGGAGTTCTAGTTACCCAAGTTTCTAATGTTAAATTTGGTAAATCATGCCAAGGTTCAATATCAGAAATTTTGTTATTATTTTGATCAATTAAACGCCAACCACTATTAACAATTGCTATACTAGGGTTAGTCTCAAAACAGGCAACTTGATGGGCTAATTTTTCGGGCAAAAACACATCATCTTGATCCAGTAAAGCAATTAATTCTCCTCTCGCTTCCTGAATTCCCCTATTTCTTGAGGTTGCAACTCCCTGATTAGATTGAAAAATGTAACGAATTATAGACGAGTCCTGGCGTTTTTCTATATAATGTTGTACAATCCGACGGGTGTTATCTGTTGAGCCGTCATCAACTATAATAATCTCATAGTTTGAGTACGTTTGACTCAATACACTGTCAATGGCTTGGCTAAGGTAGCGATCGCCATTGTAAACCGGAATAATAATGCTAACTTGGGGGGATGAACTCAACATAAAATTATAGTTTTAGCGGATCAACCTGTTATTATAAGTCTTATTGGCTTACATGATCAGTAGTTGCAAGAAAGTCAATTGAGTATCAATGAAAAAATTGAATCATGTTTGATGAGTATTCCACTGTAAACTCAGAAATTTCTGTATCAGCTTTATATGAACAAGCTGAAATCTATCGCCAGCAAGAAAACTGGGAAGATGCGATCGCACTTTATCGCAAAACTATCGAACTTGATCCGAACTTTTCTTGGGCGTATAATCAACTGGGAGATATTTTTTCCCAGCAAAAAAAATGGACAGAAGCCATTGTTGTTTACCGTCAAGCGATCGCACTCAACCCTAACTTTTCTTGGTCTTATCATAACTTAGGGATGGCTTTAATTCAACAAGAACAATGGGATCAGGCGATTTTAGCTTACTCTAAAGCTATTGAACTCAAGCCTGATTTTTGTTGGTCTTATTATTATTTAGGAGAAGCTTTTTCTCAACAACAAAAAGGGCAGGAAGCTGTTCTTGCTTATTTTAATGCTTGGAAGCAAAACCGGGATTTATTAGAGAGTTTAAATCGCCTGGGAGAAGTGCTTCAATCTCAAATTAAAAAGGGATTAGATGAAGTGATTCAGGATTATTGTTTGGCGGTGAATCAACATTGTCCTTCAGGGGAATGGAGAGATTTTTCACCTGCTGATTTTGAACTCTATATCAAATTAGCAGAAATTCTCACTCAAAAAAAATATGATCTCGCAGCACTAATATTTTATCAGATTGCCTTACAAATTCAACCAAATAATTTAGATATTTCTCAAAAAATAAGTGCTATTTTAGAGCAAAAAAAAGCTTTAGATCAAGCGGTAGAACAATGTCGGAGTGCGGTACAAATTAACCCCACTGACCCCGAATCTTATTATAACTTAGGAATGGCTTTATTTCGCAATCAACAGCAGGATGAAGCGGTTTGTGCCGATCTCAAATTTTTAGAGCTTAAACCCGATATATTTCTCTGGAATTATCAAAATATTGTGGATTTAATTGCAGCACAAAATCAACTAAATTCAGCCATTAAAATTTATCATCAAGCAATTGCAAAAAATCCAGAATCTTCTATTTTTTATTTGAATTTAGCCGTATTATATACTTCTCAAGGAGATTTACAATCTGCTATTCAATATAATCATATTGCAGGTCAAAAAATTATCCATAAATTCCGTCCCCAATGGCAAAATATTGCCGAAGTTTTGCAACCTGTTAATCACCTCAATTATTTAATTATTGGAACTCAAAAAGGCGGGACAACCTCTTTAAATTATTATCTCTCAGAACATCCCAATGTGATGTCTTCAATGATTAAAGAAATGCCCTTTTGGTCAAATCAAGTTGATCGAGGTTTAGAGTGGTATTTTTCTCATTTTCCTCCCATTCCCCCAGACTATAACTGTTTAGTGGGAGAAGCAACACCGATTAACTTTAATACTCCAGAAGTCCCTGAAAATTTAGTAGAATTTTTTCCGAATGTTAAATTAATTCTTCTGTTAAGAAATCCCATTGATCGGGCTGTTTCTCATTATTATCATTGGTTTAGTTTAAAATGGGAGTTGCATTCTTTTGAAGATGCAATTCAATTGGAATTAGAACAATTACAGGATCAAACGATTGATTTTTGGACAAAATTTAACTATCCTCAATTTCAAGGATATCTGGCTAAAGGGTTATATATTTATTTCTTAGAAAAATGGATGAAAATCTTTCCCAGAGAACAGTTTTTAATTTTAAAAAGTGAAGACTTTTATGCTAATCCTGATCAGGGAACCACACAAGTCCTTGAGTTTTTAGGTTTACCTGAATATCATTTATCAAAATATCATCAATATAATACCAGACCCTATCCCCCCATCTCCGAATCAACACGCACCTTACTAAAAGATTATTTTAAACCTTATAATCAGCAGTTAGAGGAGTTTTTAGGTATGCGTTTTAATTGGAACGATTCTTGACATCCATCCCCACCTGAAAGTACAGAGATTCTTCACACTGCCACCCTTGCAGGTAGTCACTAGATGATTCCACTCAATCCTACAGACGCTTAAAAAAGCATCAGCCACCTATTATTGCTGGAATAACAGGTGGCTGATCAGAAATTAGGGATAAAGCATTATAGCGACAGGGTACGACGTTTAGTCGTCATCCGATAGGCTTCAATAATGTCGCCCATGTTCCAGTCGTTAAAGTTATCCAAAGCAATACCGCATTCATAGCCAGCATTGACTTCCTTAGCATCTTCTTTCATCCGTTTCAGGGAGTCGAGACCGCCTTCATGAACGATTTCATTTTTACGTCGGACTCGGACTTTACAGTTACGAATCACTTTACCTGACAGCACATAACAACCTGCTACCGTACTGCGTCCGACAGGGAAGATCGCCCGGACTTCGACTTGACCCAAAGCTTCTTCTACCAATTCCGGTTCTAATAAACCTTCCATCGCCGCTTGGACATCATCCAAGAGGTTGTAAATGATGTTGTAATCGCGGATATCCACTCCCGCCCGATCAGCCGCTTGTCGTGCGCCATGAGCCAAGGTGGTATTAAATCCAAGTAAGACAGCATTACTGGCGGAAGCTAAATCAATATCCGTTTCAGTAATTTCACCGGGGGCGGCTAAGAGCAGTTGTAGTTCGACTTCTTTCTGAGGTAGTTTCTTGAGGGCGCCAACGATCGCTTCTACAGACCCTTGAACATCGCCCTTGAGGATTAAGTTAAGTTCTTTCAACTCACCCTGTTGAGCCCGGGCTGAGAATTCACTCAGACTGATCCGACCCTTGGTTAAGCGGGTTTGGCGTTTAGCTTCTCCCCGTTGGTTTGCCAGAGCCGAGGCTTCTTTTTCACTTTCAAAGACCTCGAATTCATCTCCAGCCGCCGGGACATCCCGCAGACCTAAGACCTCAACGGCAAAGGAAGGACTGGCATCGTCTACACGGTCGCCTCGGTCATCCACCATCGCCCGCACTTTACCCAGGACTGAACCAGCCACAACGATATCCCCAACACGCAGGGTGCCGTTTTGGACTAACAGCGTTGCCACAGGGCCACGAGATTTGTCGAGGTGAGCTTCAATAATCGTTCCTTTAGCTGCCCGGTTGGGGTTGGCATAGAGATCTTCAACCTCAGCCACTAACAGAATCATTTCTAAGAGAGTATCAAGGTTTTCTCCCCTGATGGCACTGACGGGAACCATAATCGTGTCACCGCCCCATTCTTCGGGAACCAGAGCAAATTCCGTTAACTCCTGTTTCACCCGATCCGGCTGGGCACCTTCTTTATCAATTTTGTTGATGGCAATGATAATCGGGACTCCTGCCGCCTTAGCATGACTAATGGCTTCAATGGTTTGGGGTTGGACACCATCATCGGCAGCTACAACCAGAATTGCCACGTCAGTAACTCGTGCTCCCCTGGCTCGCATGGCGGTAAAGGCTTCGTGGCCAGGAGTATCTAGGAAGACGACCTGCTGGGTTTGACCCTCATGTTCCATATCGACATGATAGGCTCCGATGTGTTGGGTGATGCCCCCGGCTTCTCCTTGAGCCACCTTAGTTTCGCGGATAGCATCGAGGAGGGTGGTTTTCCCGTGATCGACGTGACCCATGATGGTCACCACCGGAGGACGCCGTTGCAGATGCTCCATGTCTTCTGCATTCAGCATATTGTCCGGTTTGATCGCACCGGATTTGAGTTTTTCGTTTTCAACTGCAACGTTTAGATCTTGACAAATTAACAGAATTGTGTTATAGTCCAGCGTCTCTGTAATATTAACGGCAATTCCTTGAGAGAATAAGCGTTTAATAATTTCCGTTTCCGGCAATATTAAGGCCGTTGCTAGTTCCTGAACAGTCATTGGCCCTGGGACAATCACTTTTTCGGGGCGTTCTGCTTTCGGTTTAGCTTCTGTCCGACGCGTATTGGCAGCCGAAGAGCCTCCACTGCGACCCGGAGTTTGTTTTTTCGGTTTGGCCGTTGTCGCTGCTAGGTTATTTTGCCCTGGGCTAGATTTGGGTTTGGGTGGACGCGCCAGAGATAAAGTCATCATGGCGTTATTGGCATTCGATAAAGCCAATGCGTTTAACTCATCATCATCGTCTTCATCTAAGGACGGTTTAGCCCGTCGTTTGGCCTTGACTTTAGCCGCTTTGGCTTTACTGGTATCGACAACTTCTTCTTCCTCTTCCTCCCATTCTGGCCCTCGTTTCCCGACTCGAGGGGGGTTTGGACGAGTTAATGTCGTCACCGCAGCCCGTTTAGGCCGTTTAATTAAATCGTCTGTGGCAATTAAGGGTTCCTCTTCTGCGTTTTCCGAAGGTTCTGCATCCTCATCAATCGGTTGAACCGATGATTTCCGTGCAGGAGGCGGTTGCAATTCAGGGACAGATTTGGGTCTGGGAATCCCGATCTCTTTACGCGGTGGTCTTCGGGCTTCTGAGTCTCTTTCCTTGGCCTCAGTCGGCGCCAGGGATGGAGCCTGTTGAGTTTTAGGAGTCGGTTTTTCGGGAGTTTCCGTTTTGGGTTTCGATTCAACGGGTTTAGGCGTTGGTTTATTCGTCTTCAAAACGGGCTTGTTTTTAATCACCGATGCCGGTTCAGAAATAACAATCGGAATCGTTGATTCGGGTCTGACGGGTGGAGGAGACAGTTGAGTCGGTTCCGACAGATCTAGATCTTCTTCAGGAATTGTCATCTCCTGCGGAGGAGAGTCAATGGCAATCTGCTCAGTTTCGGAACGTTCTTCGGCTGCTGTTTTGGAAGAGTCCGTTTCCCCTTGAGCAGGAGAATTGGGTTTCGATAACACAGGTCGATTTAACGTGGGTTTCACAGGCGCTTTTGGAGAAACAAGTGACTTAGGTGGTGTGGCAACTGACGCTGATGCAGGGGAATTCTCCTCGCCATACACAGGGGAGGAGTCGGAGTTGGGCCGAATTCTCGGCTTCTGGATCTCTAAAATTTCTTGCCTTTTCTTCTCTCCTGGTGTAGCTCCCGACGATTTCCCATTGGGGTGCGATCGCTCGGATTTGGCATCAAGCTGACCTGGGTTCGGGTGACTCGCTACATATTTTTCAATGCGTTCTTTATCAGATTCTGAAATCGTGCTACTGTGGCTTTTAACCGAAATATTCAGCCGTTCACACACTGCTAAAATGTCCTTGTTATCCAAATTAAGTTCCCGTGATAGTTCGTAAATTCTGACTTTGGCGTTGTTCATCCACTGACCCCTCTTCGTACCAACCCATTGTTTGATGTTTACATAGTTCGATTTACTCTTACAACAGTAACCTCTACATTTTAAATAACGATATCATCTGCTCTTGTTATTTAAGTGTCAAGGATGCAGAGGATTCGTCTGCTGTGACAGTTCTTAATGTTATTTCAATTTTTGCTGAACTTGAACCCCTCAAATCTTTACACTTGTCTTTCTCAAGTTAACAGATCTGAACCTTCGGGTGAAGGAGGATGATTGGACAACTTAGCCAATTTATCCCATTCTGCTACAACTTGGACACCCCAGTCTTCTATCTGGGGAGTAGGTTTAGTGACTAAATGTGAACTTGACACCTCCTTACAGGGATTGTGAACTTGAACAGGCAGTTGATTCACAAAGATCGCCTTGACTTGTAAGGCTATCTTGATCAGGGTTTGCTAAACGTTGCCATAGGCTTTGATACAGTTCCTCTGGCACAGATGTTCGGAGTGCGTGTCCCAGTCGATTTTTTTTCTGGGCCACCCGTAAACAATCAGGGTTGGGGCAAAGGTAGGCTGAACGACCCATTCCTTGATCTAATTGTACCTGATGCGATGGATAGAGCCGGACAAATCGCCAGAAGGTTTCTTTGCCTGCTAACTGGCGACAAGCAACGCAACGTCGTTGGTTTTTCATGGTTGACAGTTGACGGTTGACAGTTGACAGTTGACGGTTGACAGTTGACAGTTGACAGCGAGCGAGGACGCTCCCCCTCCCCTCCCCGGCTCCCCCTCCCGGCTCCCCCTGCTCCCCCTGCCTCCCCTGCTCCCCCTGCCTCCCCGGCTCCCCCCGCTCCCCCTGCCTCCCCTGCCTCCCCTGCCTCCCCGGCTCCCCCTGCTCCCCCTGCTCCCCCTGCCTCCCCG
>CAITND010000095.1 GCA_903893625.1 uncultured Oscillatoriales cyanobacterium | reverse complement strand
ATAGTGGTTTCATCGTTAGAGCGTGCTCAACGCCTTACGGCATCAAAGGTGAGATCACATATATTGCAATTCTAGCAATGATTCTCTGATATGTGCTCAACGCCTTACGGCATCAAAGGTGAGATCACAAGTAATACCTTTGAATGATCGTGTCAATGATAATCGTGCTCAACGCCTTACGGCATCAAAGGTGAGATCACACCACGACTGGGAACATCTAAACTCATGCCAAAACGTGCTCAACGCCTTACGGCATCAAAGGTGAGATCACGGCGATCGCTGAAATGCTTTCAACCCATAGATCCTGAAGCCATTCTACAAGCACCTCAGCAACAATAGCAACAAATTACTAGAAACTCGCAGCCCTTCAATACCCGTGACAAAGCTCAAACCCTTGAATCAGAAGTGTTTTGGCAAAATGCAAGCACCTCAAAACCCTTTTAAAAAGCCAAACCTCAAGCCCGATAAGGATTTCCCGCCTCAGACCCCATGAACTTTCCCACACAACCACCAAATGCTTGCCAAAAATTTTAACTCAAATAATTTGATGTCCCTCCTTCAACGTCGGCCAAGCATCAGAACGGTTATACAGAACCAAATTCTCAACACAATGTTGGGATAAACGAATCAACAACAAACTATCCTCATCAGTCAGAATTCGTTCCAGTTCCCAACGCAACTTTTCACGAGTTCTCTGGTTTAACCAACAGCGAAACATAGAATATTGAATCCGTTCCCCATAACCCTGTAATAACTTGTAGGCTTTCCGCCAGCGTTTCGCATCGCGGATATCATAACAGATCAGATACCAATTTTTTGCTTCTGCCATCTTTTTATCTCACCACTAACTGAGCAAATAAACCACCCTCTCCCATCCACTCTTTTTCCAACAGGCGCACTTCCAACTCCAACAACCGACGGTAGGAGAGGGAATACCCCGTCACCGGATGTTTCCAAGTTTCCTGTTTCCGTTTTTCGTAAAGGTCTACAAATTTGCGCCGTCCGCTATCACTTAACCAAACCTGTTGACCTCGAATCTCAAAATCCGCTTGTACATCCCACTGACCTCGGTTAACAGAAGCAACAATAGTCATGTCCACCAAAGGAACTCGAAAAATTTCCATCAAATCCAATGCCAAAGGTGCAGCTTGGGAACGAGGTTGATGATAAAATCCCAGGGCGGGTTCTAAACCCACCGTTAAAATGCTATTCATCACATCTTTAATTAAAAGTGCATAGCCAAAACTCAGCAAAGCATTAAACCGATCTTTCGGGGGGCGACGGTTACGACCACAGAAGTGTAAACCAGGGTGAATATCGGGGTGAATTAAATCAGATAACCCGCCAAAATAAAGGGCTGCTAAATTTCCTTCTAGCCCTAACAAAGTTGCCAAGGAATCGGCTTGAGAAACTTGCTTTAATACCCGTTTCATTTGTGTAATAACGGGTTCTAAATCCAGTGAAGATCCTTTACTATTTCGTTTTCCCCGCATTAAAAATTTTCGTTGTCCTGACGCCCGACAACCGACTAAGGTTTTGGCTAATTCCAAACATTTGTAGTCATCAGTCAGAGCTTTATATTGATGGATACGCCGTTGAATACTGCCTTGGCGACTATCAAAACTACCGATATACCGACCCCCTCCAGAAATCCAATGAACCCCAATTTGATGATCAGCACACCAGTGCAAAGCTTGGGTCGAAATTTGGGAAAAACTATGTAATACTAATTGTCCGATTTGTTCCCCAGGGAATAGTTCGGGAGGTTGATTTCGGCGCGCAACTTTTAACTGTTCTCCACAGCGTCCGACACAAGTTCCCGGTTCCAAAATATGAATAATTTGGCGTTCATCATCTTGAGGAAAAAGTCGTACAGGTTGCCATTCTCGGTTATGAGAAAGTCGGGCTTCTTCCGGTAAACAAACAGGTGCAAGGGAACAGCGTGTACACAAACGTTCATTATTAGTAACGGGAGGACGATGGGAAGAAGACGAAAGCGATCGCGCTTGTTTTATGGCTTCTTTAACCAAATTTCGGGCAGTATTATCAACCGGAATATGAATCAAAACATGATCAGCATGATAGCGAATTCTCCCTTCTGAAACCGGAATCCCTAAAGCAGATTCAATCAAACAAGCATAAGCTAAAATCTGCAATTGATCACTTTCCCAAGCCATCGGTTGATGATTTTGATCTCGATAGCAACGTCCCCGTTTATGTTCATAGGGAATGGTTTTTCCATCCCTTGTTCGTAACGCATCAACCCGTCCCCGCAGTCCTAATTCTTGACTTTCTAAATATAAATCTTCCCATTCTGCATCTTCTTGTTTTTCCAGTTCTTCATGTAGTCTTCGTCCCGCAAAAACCGCCGCATTTTGGGTATAAAGTTCTTCCACTTCTTCGAGATAAAATAATCGAGGGCAATAGGCAAGAGCGTGAAGGGCAGAAACTCGCAGAGTTTGAGGTTGAGGGTTAAGATCATTTAAACTGTCCATAATTTGAGTGTAAGAAGTTAGAGATTTCTTAATACCTATCGGCATCAGAGGTAAAAATAAAAATGATAGAATAATAGGCCCTAATATTTTAGGGTAAAGTTGCGTCCCTCTCAACTTAGGTAGAAAGAGGGTTGGGAGACCCAACCCCTACAGGTTTTGATCACAAATCCTACACGGATTGAAATTGTTAAAAAACCTACTTATACAGATTGAATCACCGTCCAAGCTAGTTCAGGAACTTGCCAATTTTGAGCAAATTCTAGCTGTCGATATCTCCGCCATCTTGTCCCTTGAGAACCCACATGATCGACCCAATAGGGCAAGGTTAAGAATCCATCTTCATCTTGAATTAACCAAGATAAATGATGCTTTTTATCTTCGGATGAAAGAATAGCGATCGCATTAATTAAATCTCGACTTTCACCCAAACAAACACCTCCAAATCGATCAATTAAATGGGGATGACTCAAGGCTAATTGTAAGCGATCCGATAACCCTAGTTGCTGAGTTTCACCCTGACTATCAACCCAGACTATAAATTGAATATCAGTCAGCAATTCTTGATAATCGGGTCGAGAATTTGTAGGATCATGAATGTCTTTTTTCTTAACCCGACGAAAAGTACGAATTACCCTTGATTTTTGCGGGGTTGAAAGCATAGCGATCGCCAAACGTACCCCACAATGTTGATATCGATTAGTTTCTCCCACAATGGATAATAACATTCCATAAACCGTTGAGGGAGGAGGTACTAAATAAGTCTCTGCATATTCCCTCGCCCTCGATTGACGAAAACAAGCAATTGGCACTTCAACTTTTAAAGCCATCATATTAACTCAACTCCAAATCTTCCGTTAAGCGTTGTTTTAAATCTTCTACCGTCGCTTTAATTCCCTTAAATACATTGGCTCCCAAATCCTCTAAAATTTCGCCATCAGAACTGTCCACAATTGCCCCCCCAATCCACAATTCTCGCGGATCAATATCTTCAGATTCTACCCGCCGAATTAAATCGGGAACCGAAATATTTCCCTCTTCATCTTCAGCAAAACAATAGAGAAATCGAGGGGAAAAATCATGAGTCCAACGCAGGATTAAACTATCAGGTGAAAAATCATAAAGAAACCGTGAATGATTCCCCGCTACTTCCCCTAAAGAAATTAATCCCTCTAATACTGCTAAAGTACGAGATTGCTCTTGTAAACGGTTGGGTGTTAAGGCAAAACCATATTGATAACGGGTGGCATGAACTTCTGTTCCATAAAGAGAGGTTTTGCCCTTTTTACCACTGACAGAATTAAACGTAATATCCCCTTGATAAGATGTAGTAGAAACAGCACGAGTCACTTCTAAAACGCCCCGTTTGGCTGTACTTGTTCCCTTCGCAGCCGATTTTTTACCTTTGGCTTTAGGTTCATCGGAGGCTTCCTCTTTTGCCGCTTCTGCCCGCATAAAACCCAAGACATCATCATCAATAAAAGTGACCTGATCAAAATTAGAATTTTGCCAACTGTGATCATTTTTTTGATCATCCCAAGATCGATTGACTTGATAACCCTTTCCAACCGTTTGCCAATAGTAACGTAAAGCCCAACGAATCGCTTCAGCCGAAACCGTTGTATGCACTTCTCCCCGCCAAAATAATTTCTGCAAGGTGGTAATATTGCCCTCATTTTCCCCACGATTATTCGCAGCAGTCCCGTAACTGGTTAAAATATTTCCAAATAAGTGAAATGACATGATGAAAACTCCTTGAATCTGGTTAAAGTTGTGAAATTAGAAGGTTTGTTTAATACCTAACGGCATCCGAGGAAAAATTTTAACCCCAAGGGAACTCGATCCCTCCTTGATCTTCAGAATCATCATCATCTTTATCCTCTTTTTCGGGTTTTGAAACTCCTTTCCCTTTATAACTCGCCAATGCTAGTAAGGTTAAATCTCTCGATTTTTTCCAATATTTTTCACTCATAATTAAATCCATTAAATCCTCCCAATGTGCTTTTAAAGTGGGAATTTGACCCGCCCTTGACCAAAAATCAACAATAAATTCTCGAAAGGTTTCGGCATTTTTACAACGGGATAATCCGGTGCGAATCTTTGTGTTAACTTTATCAAAATTAGGTAATTCACTGGATTGACTTTTTTGATCCGCTAATTTGCCGTAAGTATAGTAAAGAGCTTCATGACAAGCTTGAACAAATAATCGTTCTTTTTCCGACCATTCTACTTTTTGAATCATTTGGTATAAACCTCCCCGTTCATAGGTTAACATTTTAAACAAATCTTGACTGTTTACTTGCTCAGAAATTCCCGCATACCAAGCTTGACCTCTAGCAAGATTTTCGGCAATTAATTCCCGTGCAAAGGAAGGACTAATAAAGGTTTGTCCCTTTTGATTGACGACAATGCGATCGCACATTTCATCTCGACAAATCTGATAATTGTGACAAATTTTTGCATCCGCTTCAACCAGATATAAATCAGTACGGGTTTTTTGTTGAGTAGACCAAGCAACGGTTCCTAAAGTTACCACTTGACAACGGGGAATCTCAAATAAATTTGCGGTTTTTGCGGTTGTTTCGTAGGTTAAAAATCGTAATCCTGCATCTCCTAAACTGGTAGCATTAAAATCTTGATAAGACGCATATCTTTGATGAATATCTTGTTTATAAGCAGCAAATTTTTCTAAGTTAATGACTTCAGGAATCACTAACGCATATTGAGCGCGTTTATCCCGTAGTTTAGAACGTAGAATATAGTAGTAACAAGCTACGGGTGCAAACAGCAACGCCAATGCAGATTCAGGAAATTCTTCAAAACTGGTATGTGCACTAAACGCGATATGGCGCACCACAGCACCCGGATTTAACCAACCCGCTACGGGAATTGATTTTGACAGAAATTTCCCTTTTTGATCACATAAATTTTTAGCAAAATCTTGATAGACATAACTGGTTAAAACTTTATAATTGACTAAAATTTCTTGCCCATCTTCTCCTAATGAGAAAGATTCAGTTTTAACCCCTGTCGATTTATGAGTGCTATTATGCTGTAAAAATGTTCCTAAAATTCCTTTATGAACAATTGCTAAAGCATCTTTTCGCATGGTTTTAGCATTGATTCCTCGTAAAGCAATTAATCCATCTCGGAGTTGAAAAGATTCTTTTAACAGCCATTCTAATGCGATTTGATCCGAACCCGATGCGGATAGGATCACTTTTCGAGATGTTAACTCCCATATTAATCCTTCCGGTGGGTTAACTTTTTCTTTTGTTAATTGTTGTAAAGTCATCCATAATCCAGCCACACCAGCCCGGTGTAATAAGGTAAAATTAGGGTTAGCTAAATCTAATTCTATTTGCATGGTTCTGCTCCCGTTTCTTCACTGTAAAATATTTCGTTAGTAGGTGCAATGGGATAAAATCGACACCGTTTCCACTCGGATAAATTTTTAGGAATGCGAATGGGGACTGACCATTTTTGTGCTTCCTGCATAAAGAATTTATCCTGCTGTTTTGCAGCTTGTTTAATTCTGTCTAAATCAGCCTGTAATAAAACGGTAACTGTTCCTCCTCCCTCCCTTAAAAAGCTCGGATAAGTACACCAATTTCCTCCTAGCCAAATTGAGTCAACTATTTCGGGAACTCCACAGTCAAATTGAGCCATAACTTCGGCTAAATCCCGTTGAGAAATAGCGGTTTTATGGGCTAAAGCCTGAATTAATTCTTGACCTGTTTGTTGCAGTTCCTTGGGATAAGGATATAAATCATTCCAAGGATAAATTAATGCCTGTCGTGGGGGTTCTTGGGGGTCAGTCATATAACGGTTTAATCGTCCTAAGCGTTGAATTAAAGCAGCGGCTGGAGCCATTGCAGAGATTAATAAATCCGCATTAATATCTAATGACATTTCGCATACTTGGGTTGTGATTGCCAAAACAGGAACATCATCAGAACGAAAGGCTTGTATCACCGCTTCATGTTTTTTAACCCGATCTTGATAGCGAAAACGACTATGATAAATTAACAAGGTTTTCTCTAATTTTGGATCAAGGTTTCTGATTTTTTCCTGAGCTATCCGATATAAATCAATACAGCTTTGAACAGAATTTGTCACCCATAAAACTTTCTGTTGATGACAAAGGGCATTTAACACAGGTTGCCAAATTTCTGTTGATGTTATAATATCTGTAACTGCTACAAATTGCAGTTGATAGCGTTCTAATGTTTCTAATTCTTGTGGCCCTTCTATGGGTTCATCTAATTCTTCTCCTAATTCTGCCATCACTTGACGAATCGCCTGCAATTGTCCAGGGGTAAAACTGGCACTCATCAGTAATATCGGCGCACCCGAAAAGGCTTTTAAAAACTGAAGTAAAGCTCCAAACAAAGCCTGATCAAAAGCATGAACTTCATCAAAAACAAAGGCAGATTGGGCAATAGCTGGCCATGAATATAACGGTTTTCGATTATTTTGAATCAGTCCTAATACCGAATCAACGGTACAAATAATTAATTTTTTTCGCCAAGCTTGAAATGCCATTAATCGCGCATCTAAATCTTCTGAATTATCCTCATCTCCTGAAAATAATAATTCTCTGTCTAAATGGGCGCGAGAGTGCATTAATGTCGCTTCAATCTTCGTTCCATCAGCATAATCAATATATCCTTGTGATGCTGTTCCTGTGGTGGGATAACAGAAAAATAATCGATACCCCAAAGCCCATTTTTTTGCCCATTGATAGGCTGCAATTGTTTTACCTGTTCCACATCCTGCTTTAACTAAAGTAACCCGCCGAATACTTTGAGCGACTTTCTTTTGTAAATTATTTAACGGTTTACCTTGCAGTCTTTCCTCTACCAGTTGTTCTAATTCTTGACTTAATAATCCTTGGTTTAAAACCGCTTTTATCCACCCCTGAAAATCTTCTTCAACTAAGGGCAATGCTGACCCTGCTAAATCCGCAGCAATCACTGTTGCTTTCACCGCAGCAATCAATTTTTGCTGTTGTTCATTCAGTTGAGAGGAAAAATGTTTAAATTCCGTTCGTAACGCAGAAAGAGCATTTTCAAGTTGAGATTTTGACCAAGATTGAGAAGGGAGTTCGGGTAATTCTTCGGGTAATCCTAATTGTTTTCCCATCCTTAAAACAGCTTTAAAATCAGCGTGATGGGTATAAATTGCTAACTGACTACCTGTACCATCAGGAATAGTGGTAATTGTGCCACTTGATTTCCCCCATTTCCCCCGTTCAATCCCTATTTTTAAATGATGCCCCATAGCCGCCCAAACTGCAATCATTAAGTCAGTATCAGGACACTGTTCTAGCCAGTTTCGGAAGCTAGGAACTTGTAAGGCTAAAATCCCACTAATTACTTCATGGCGGAGCATTTGACCGCCTGGGTGTGGATTGTCTTCCTTTAATTTTTGGAGTTGTTTTTTGATTGCCAGAACATGACTTTCTTTTGATTTAAAGTCAATGGAGTTCCAATACACCATTTCTTGAAAATGGCGATTGGCTTTCCCCCAATCATGAAGATAAGCTCCCAATTTTACGGTATTCGCAAAATATTTAAGATCAAAGTTCTGTAATCCTAATCGCTGGAAAATCGTTTCTCCTAATTGTTCCACTAGGATATCAGAGGCTTGCAAAACAAAGCTAATATGACCTGTATATTTAGCAGCACCCAATATGAGGGAGTCGTTAGGATCTTTTTTCGGTAAAAAAGATTTCGCCAACAGCATCTTAAAATCCTGATTCATTATGATCAAACAAGCAGATTATGGTTAAAGTTAAATGCTATTAAGCATCTTTAATCGTGAGAATAGGGCAGAAAAATACCGCAACCCATGTGTCTTTTTCCGCCACATCCATAACGTTGCAATGTTAAAGAATGTTCATCCGTTAAACCTGTTATTTCTAGGCTAAATCCTACAACGGTATAGTGTTTAATTTTAATGGTTTTTCGGCTGAGTTGACCTTTGCGATTTTGTGGAATAGTAATTTCTCCCCCAATACCCAGAGCATCAAGTTGGCGTTTGGCTGCTCTTAAAAAGGGATCGGCTTCTTCATAGCCTTTAATAGTTACAATTCTCGCTCTTAATTGATGCGTTGATTCTAAAGGGGTGATCTGGGGAATTCCTAGATGAATTTGATGTTTTCCCACCCAAAATAACTTCCCAGCTAATTGATAAACTAAAGAGATTTTAGAGATAGGAACTCGAATTCTACAGCAAGATTGCTGAGTGAGTAAAATTTTTCCTTGTCTATCTCCAAAGCCAGGAATTGTCAAAATACTGATGTCTTGTTGTTGACGTAACTCAGGAATTAAATGTACAAAAGCCGCAAAGAGTCCATAGCCATGATCAGCAGGTAATTGCTGACCCCGAACTGGAAATTTTAACTCTACAAAGGGTTCTAAATCCTGGCTGAATTCAAGCGACCTCGAAACTTTGAGAGATGAAGACATTGCATCAGTCCTTTATCGATTGACCGGGAAATTCTCAATACCTGACGGCATCTAAGGAAACTGACTGAATCGGAGATTTCGGTTTTACACCTTGAAACATCAGAATAAAATTATTTTAGACAAAAACAGCCGTTGTGTCAACTTGATGACTAAATGAGATCGCCTGACGGCATCTAAGGTAATAGCCTGACAAGAGGGTTAAGTTATCCCACCTTGCAAGCCCCGCACAACAAGACACTTTCGTTGGTCTACACCGTGAAACTGCTCAACGCGATGTTAACCCTTTGAGGGCGATCGCATCAAAGATATAATTGCTCACAATAGCATAAAGTCGCTAAGGTTATACAACAGACATATCGGTTAGGACATCGGATTTTGCTCAAATCACTGTCTACTTGTCAAAAATTCTATGGGTTTAACCAAATAATTGATTAATCTCAAGACTAAATCCTAATAAAATAATTTGTGTATTAATAATATCGCCAGCTTTAAACGCTAAGGTTTGATTTTCAGTAATAATTAAAACTCGATGATTCTCAGGAAACACTAACCAAACTTCCTGACAACCGGACTCTAAATATTCACTGGCTTTAGCAAATAAATCCTCCGCCGCATCACTGGGAGACACAATTTCAGCTAGAAGGGGAGGACTTTGGGGTAAGGTGGGAAACGCGCCAAATTCTGTTAATAATTCGGGTGTGAGATAGGACACATCAGGACGTCTCCCTTGTTTTAAGGTACGACAGGGAAGTTCAACCATTGTTTCTCCTCCCTGTCCTGACTGATTGATGTAATTTCTCCAGTAAAAGTCTAATCTCGATTGAATCTGACTATGTTTAATTGTCATTCCGGTTGTCTCCACCAATTGTCCATCCACCCACTCTTGATGATCGGGAGGATTCGCCATAAAATCTTCTAGGGAAAAGGTTTCTGTTTCTGTGACAGTTGCGATCGCCATATTCATTCATTCGCCTTTGCAGGACTGACAAATATTATTATATCAAATCGGGATATAATGTCATCCTATCTTGATCTAATTCAATATAAATTAACGGGATTAAGTCTATTGTGAATAACCCAAATCCGGCAGTAAATCAAACTGTTGTGAAGCGTTTACTGCCAAGCGATCGCAACATTCATTTTCTTCATCTCCCGCATGACCTCTAACCCAAAGAAATTGCACTTGATGTTGTTCGGATATATTGAGTAATCTTTCCCATAAATCGGGGTTTTTAGCGGTATCTTTTTGATTACGTTTCCAATTGTTTTTTTGCCATTTCTTCGCCCATCCTTGAGTCATGGCATCGACTAAATAGCGAGAATCTGTATATAAATTAACAGCACAAGGAAACTTTAAGGCTTCTAATCCTATAATTGCCGCCATTAATTCCATGCGATTATTGGTGGTAAGTTGATAGCCCCCCGATAATTCCTTGCGATGGGGGCCATACATTAATACTACGCCATATCCTCCTGGCCCTGGATTGCCACTACACGCCCCATCAGTATAAATTGTAACTTCTTTTAAATTGTGGTTCATAATCCCATACTCAAAACCTGATACCTGACATCTGTTGCGCTATCATAGACAACAGACGTTAAGTTTTATTGCATACCCTTGACTGCCAGTATTAGAAGACTCGAACCCGTTACTCAACCAACTGCTTGGCATCGTCTTCGGTGTCGATGGCAGGGGGATGAAGCCATTGTTAAACAAGGACTACCCCACAGTCAACTATCTCCCCCTTGGCAAATTTTAATGTTAGGGGATGGTTCTCCGACTCGACATCTACAACTGTTAACCGGGGAACCCACAGAGGTTGATGTGATTGATATGTCACCTGTTGGCATGAGTACGGATAATGCCCCAGAACAGATTTTAGCGGTTCCTGGCCCCCGTGTTCGCCGTCAAGTGTGGTTAAGAACCGCATCAGGACAACGGTTAGCCTACGCAACTTCTTGGTGGGAAGCCAGTCACGTTGATGAATATTTACAAAATCGTTCGTTACCCATCTGGGCGAGTTTAGCACGATTGCGAACGGAACTCTATCGGGATGTACAGGGGATTTATTATGGGGATAGCAAAGCTTTAGAATTAGCCTTTGGAGAGTCAGGGCCATTTTGGGGACGTCATTATTTATTCTGGCATCATGGCAAACCTTTAACCCTGATTTATGAGGTTTTTTCTCCTTATTTAACTCAATATTTAGGACAAACAGGAAACGGTTGACTGTTAAGTCCCTATTACCTATTACCTATTGCCTATTTCCTAGACAAAAGGGTTTTAAGGGTGCAACCTCAAGCAACACGGGTGTAAATGCTTCTTCCCTGACCAAAATAAGAATCGTAGACGTGCTGATAGACCTCTTGACACTTCTGCTCATACAATTCGGTTGAATAACGCCGGGGCAACAAATCCAAAATCTCCTCAACCGCCACCTGTACCGCAGCGCGGGTTCGCTGTCGCTTGCGCCAATCCAACACCAGTTTCTCCCGTTTGAGGGTTTCTAATAACTCTTGGGCGACCTTCTTAACGTCCTGCTTTTCCTTTTCCGTTAAATCAATGTCGGGTTTCGTCAGTAAATCCAAAATTGCTAATTCTTCCTCTTCCAGATTTTCCGACATAGCCCGTTTATCTTCGATATTTAATTCTTGGGCAAATTCTACTAAATCTTGAAAGAACGTTTCGATATTGCGACAGCTGGTGTTAATGAACGAATCCGTTCCGTGATCACCGTCCATACAGATTGAATTGCTATAAAATCATCAGCAGTAGGGTCAGGTAAAATCGCTTTGTAAAGTTTATTAACCTGGCGGGTTAGTGCTAAATAGCGTTGTTTGGATTCATCATTAATTAGAATTGCTTCTACTGCCTTATCTATTAAATTAATCCGTTCAAATCCCGTTGCAGATTGCAGTTTTTCTAAATCAATTTCTCGTTCTGTACAAAAATTAGTTGTTTCTAATATCGCCTTTCGCAACTCTGCCACCAACGCCGTCTTCGCCTGTACGGGGGTATCTCCTTCTTGGACTCCACCGCCAGAAGCAGAACCATAAATGGCTAACGCTTTCTGCAAGTTACGAAACACGCCAATATAATCAACAATTAGCCCATTCATTTTATCTTGAAACACCCGATTTGCCCGCGCAATGCTTTGCATGAGGGTGTGGTTCAACATCGGTTTATCGAGGTAAATCGTCGAACAACTGGGAACATCAAACCCCGTCATCCACATGGCACAAACAAACACAATTCGCAGGGGATGATCTGCATCTTTGAATTTTTCATCTAACGCTTCATTAACTAACCGTTTCCGATGCGGTTGAATGTCTAAGTTTTTTTTCCGAAACACTTCTACTTCATTTTGAGATTGAGAGATAATTACCGCCATATCGGTAGTTTGCATATAGTGAATCACCGCTTCCAGGTGTTCTCGTTCTGTGGCTTCTGCGGTGTCTAATTGACCTGGCAAGGTGGTTAAATGTTGTTGCCAATATGCCCGTACTTTGTCGTACATTTTAACTGCCGTAAAGCGGTCAAGGGAGATCACCATTGCTTTTCCTTGGTGTCCCCGTCCTAAAAAATGAGTGACGATATCTTGGGCGATTGTTTCTAATCTGTCTTCCCGGGTAATTAAATGATATTCCCGTGAAAATTCGCGTTCTAATTTATTTTCTGCTTCCTCCTCTAAATCAGCAGATTCAATTACATTTATAATACTTTCATTCAGTTCTGTATTGAGCAGTTGCAATTGTGGAATCCGATTTTCATAAAATAGCGGAACAGTGGCGTTATCTTCAATTGATTGTTTAAAATTATAAACACTGATATAGTCTCCAAATACTCGTTTAGTAGCTTCTTCTCCCATGATTAACGGTGTACCTGTAAAGCCAATAAATCCGGCTTTGGGTAATGCGCGTCTCATATTTTTAGCAAAGACATCATATTGGCTGCGGTGGGCTTCATCAGCAATGATAATGACATCATCTCGGTCGGAAAGTTGAGGATATTTTTCATCTTTATTCGTGCGAAATTTCTGAATTAACGTAAAAATATAACGATGATCTTCTTGTAATAGTTGTTTTAAATGTTCGCCACTTTTCGCCCTAACTTCTTTTTCCGGTTCGGTGACAGCACCTGTTTTGGCGAAGTTTTTATAAATTTGGTTGTCTAAATCGTCTCGGTCGGTGATAATTACAAATGTCCAGTTACCCGTAATTTGGCGATGAACTTTTTGGGAAAAGAACTGCATGGAGAAGCTTTTACCGCTACCTTGGGTGTGCCAAAATACCCCTAAACAGCCTTGATTTTCACGAATTTGTTTAACGGCTTCAATGGCATTATTCACACCCAGGTATTGATGATTTTTAGCAACCAGTTTAAGAATTTGCCCTTTTTCTTCACTAAATAAAGTGAAATTTTCGATAATATCTAATAATTGAGTTTTCTCGCAGGTTCCCCGAATCATGGTATCAAGAGAAATAATCCCGGCTTCGCCTTCTGAGTTGATTTTTTTCCATTCGGCGAAGTGTTCCCAGTTGGCGGTAACGCTACCAATACGGCTTTCTGTTCCATTGGAGAGAATAACAATTCCGTTGTACCAAAACAGTTGAGGAATGGTATTTCTATAATCGCATAAGTTATTTTGATAAGCTAAATCTAAGCGTTTATAATGAGCTTTTAATTCAATAAATAATAGAGGAATCCCGTTAACAAAGCCGATTAAATCAGCGCGGCGAGTGTACATTTCCCCGGATACCCAGAATTGAGAGGCGAGGAAAAAATCGTTTTCTGTTGGGGTTTTCCAGTTGATAATTTGGACGGTTTCGGTAATTTCTTCGTTGTCGGTGTTGCGGTAGGTGACGTTTACGCCATCTTTGAGGAGTTTGTAAATTTCGCGGTTGGCGTTGGCGAGACTTAAGGCGTTTCTGTCACGAGTGAGTTCTTCAATGGCGAGGTGAATTGCTTCGGTTGGGAGGGTTGGGTTAAGTTTTTCTAAAGCGGGGCGAAGTTTGGAAATTAGGACGACTTCTGATTTAGTTTCTCGTCCTAATGTGCTGTTGATACCGACTTTTTCGGAATAGCAATTAGCGGTATTATAGCCGAGTTGTTGTTCAAATAGTTTCAGGGTTTCGAGTTCTAGGGCGGGTTCTGAGTCTGGGTGAAGCATATTAATTTTAAATGAAAAGATAGGTTAAATTTGAGTTGGATTAATTATTTTCTCCGGCTTGTTTGAGGGCGAATTCAATCACAGTTGTACTTAATCGAATTCCTTGGTTAATCATTTTTTGAATGGCTTGTTTGATTGATAAAGGGTAGCCTTCCTGTTTGGCTCGTAATAAAATCCCAATGGAACCTGTAACGGAAAGACCGCTTAATCTAGCAATGCGCCGTCCAACCGATTCATCAATACAAACAGTTGGGATATTTTCATTTAATGCTAATTGAATCACTGAGGCTTCCCCGATGTCTAATGAGTTGAGGAGCAGAGGAGAAATATTCAAAGGGTCAGGCTGTTTTTGTAGCCAATTGGCATCAGTAAATTCGGCAATAGCAAAGTTACTAGAACCGCCGCTGAGAATTTCTTGGCAGACTTCAAACGGAACTAATACTTCTGTATAAAGGGATGGCAAAATAGTTAAGTCACCCAAGGCTGCGACAAGGGCTATTAGCGGGGAGGTGTTAATAACAATTCTTTCCGGGTTAGGCATTTTCTAAATCAGATAGTAGTTCTTCTTCCGTTAGGTTAATTATGGGGATATCGTAATCTTTTAATTTGAGGAGAAATGTAACTCTATCTACCCCAATTAAGGCGGCTGCCATTCCAGAAGAAAGGCGTTTGAGTTCAAATAGTTTAACTGCCATTGCCCATTTAGCTTCTTGTTCAAATTGTGCTTTTGTTTGTTGGAGGGCATCGGGGAAGGTTTCGGGGTAGTTGATTGTGAGTTGGTAAGTCATAGGGGAATAATCGGGTTTGTAATTTTAGATTTTGGATTGACTCATGAAAAATAAAATCTACTGAATTTGATATTATTCAATAGTGGCTTTAATCATTATTTGTCTAATTTGTTTGAGGATTCGCATAATGTCATAAAGTTGATTGCGATGGGGGAGTAGCAGGGAGAAAATATTAGATAAATCGTAGTTTGGGTTAGGTTGAATTAATAGTTTAATAAATTGGAATTCGTCACCGTTTGTAATTAATCCATAAACGGGGCGTTCTGGGTTGGGGTTAGCCATTAAGTAGGTGAGAACTTGGGGGAGGGCTACAGAAAAGGCAATTGTGGATTTAGATTCTACAACTAATACCCAGAGTTGCTGTTGAATAATTAGGGTGTCGATGCGTCCTCGCAGTATTTCGTCTCTGTCTTCTAGGAACAGTTCAACTTCGGGTTCTGTGGTGACAAAAAAGGGTTCGTCGTATAAACCAGCTAGGGTTAATAAGGGAGAAATAACTAAGTGATTGATGGTTCCTTCCGCTAATGAACCGCGTTCTCGATGGCGCAAAAATCGGTTTCTGATTTGGTCTAGGGCTGCTGTTTCTGAGTCTGTGAGTTCGGGTAAGTCTTGGGTAAATTCTGGAGAAAATTGATCGTTGCTTGTTGGAGTAAGATTAAATCTTTCTCGCAGGTTAAGCAAGCTGGTGATGGTTTTTGAGATAGGTTTTGTCAGTACCATAATTGCTCTGATTTTGTGAGGGTTAGTAATTGGTAGAGTGTTTCGGTGGAATCTATCTATAATTATATGAGCTTAAGCAGCGATTTCTCCGGTTTTGATGTCGAGGTTTTCTACGTCTATTTCGCCGGAGATGAGTTTGGGGAGGAGTAAGTCACGGGTACGGCGGAGGTTAATGTTTTTATGCTGTAAAATTTTTATAGTCTTAAAGAGCGGTTCTACTAAGTTATTAAAATTTATCATAACCTCATTAGAAGGCTTAAGTATTTCAAGTGCTTTAATAACCTGCTGACTGATGTTTTGTTGAGCCGCTCCCATTCCTAAACTAAAAATTTTTTCCCTGTTCTCTAGCAGATAGAGAAAAGCATAATAACTAGAAAACGATGAATTATTTGTGAGTATGGCACAGCAAGCTTGATTTGTAGAAGCTGGAGAAGTGAGAATTCCGAGCTTTCCAATAGTTGCTCCATACATAGCCATGATGACTGTATCGGAAGGAAACAGCTTTGCTGATGATTTTTGCAAACCGAGGTCTGTAATTTTTTCTTCGGTATCAAAAATAAAACCATCATTTAATTCCCTTGTTTTAATCCAGAGATTTGAGCCACCATAAAAGTCGGGATTGTTTCGGCTAGGGGTTCCCCCTGAACTGGTGCGGTATATATCATCAATTTTGCCAACCTCCCAACCTTCAGGAATTAAACCCAATTCTGAATCAACCATTTTAACTTGTTCGTGTCCGGGGAAACGGAAGTTAACGAACCATTCACGATAGAGCGCTCGCGCCATTTCTTCCAGTATCTTTATCCGTCGCGTATTGTTTTCGATTAGGTCATCATAAGTTGAAAGAATAGCAGCAATTTTGCGTTGTATTGGGAGAGGTGGAAGTAATATATTAACACTTTCCACTTGACTAGGGCTAATATTTGCTTGATTTGCAGCCCCCAAAGCCATTAGAGCAATATTTTGTCTTTTCTCATTTGTACATAATGAATAAAACAAAAATAATTGATCGATTAAATCAGATCTATTAATAATAATTTTTCCGGCTCTTTGATTGAGTAAACAATGACCTAGCCTCGAAGAATGAATTGCTACTCTACCTACTACAGAGTTAGGCTGTGTCAAATGTGAACCTGTTAATGATATCAGAATATCTCCACCCTGGACATGGTACTTTTTGTCTAAAGAGAGGAAACTTGGATCAACATAATCAATCTCTGATAAATCCACTGTACCTATTCTAATATTTTTAATTTTAATAACAGGAATTCCATTTGATAAAAAATCACTACTTTTAAAAGCGAACCCTGATACAACTTTAGCAACATCACCTAAATTAATATTTGACCAAAGCTTAGAATTGCCCATACATCTTTTTACTCCTTTAATAATCGTGCTGGTTTATCATTAATCATTTTGGCAAGTGATTACTTAGCTAACAGTCAGTACCATCGCCTCAGCTATCACTCTATCTCGAAAATAAATACTTAACTCATTCGGAGTTCTTAAATCAATCTTTCTCCCCTTTAGCATTTCGGAAAGTTCCATTTCCATACTGACTAACTTAAAATAACCCGGAGTTTTCCCCGGCTCAAATTCCACTAAAAAATCAATATCACTTTCCGGCGTAAAATCATCCCGCAATACCGAACCAAATAAAGACAGCTTGCGGATATGGTGACGCCGAGAAAATTGTTCTATCTCTTTCTTGGGAATCTCAATTGGTAACGTTTTAGTTTCACTCATTCCTTTGTCTCAATTCTCATCCGATTCTGAAAACAGCGATTCCAAGTCCCGATATCCACTCACGACACGAGCAATATCAATTCCATCTTCCCTGGAATAATAAAAAATGATGTAATCATCAACAATAAACCCTCGTAAACTAGGAGATAGCTGGCTATAATTTTTTCCCATATTAGGAAAACCAGCCACAACTTTACATCGCTCTCGAATTCTATCAAAAAGCTGACTAGCAGCACTAGAATTATTCCGAGCAATATACTCGCAAATTTCATCTAAATCTCGAATCGCATCATCTGAGAAAGAATAGGTACTCATAATTGCGACTCAGAATTAGAGCGAATTTTTTCCTGCAACCGGGCAAAAACTACCTCGCCATCAGTCACTTGTCCTCTGGCGATTTGCTCAGTACCACTAGCAATTTTTAGCCTTAGTTCTTCTAAACGCTTCTGTTCTGAGGCGCGATTTTGCTCCTCTAGCAATTGCAATGCTTTACTAATTAACTGCTCGACACTGTTATATTTGCCCCCTTCTAATTGCGATTGAACATATTTTTCCTGTTCAGTTGTTAAGGTTATATTCATTGTCTAAGTGCCTCCAGAATTTATTAATTTAATTGTACAAGGAGTCTTGATCTCCTTAAACCCAAGAAACCGGGTTTTTTGCCGTATCTGCGGGATTTAGAGCGTCTTTTCGCAAAAAAACCTGGTTTCTGACTACCCATGCGTAAGTCCTAAATATTCAAAATTTGCGCTACATTTTCAGCAATTGTTTCCTCTAATTCCCTCGCCTCCCCATTTAAAATTTCCAACTCCTCATTCAATTCTTCCAACTTTTCAGCAAAAACAAAATCATCCACCGGACGTTCGGCGACCCCCACATAACGCCCAGGATTCAAACTCCATCCCTGCGCTTCAATTTCCGCCCTTGTCGCCACCCGACATAACCCCGCCACATCATTATAAGCGCCTTCGGGAAAATGCACATCCAGTAAATTTTGACTGCCATTTTTTGTGTCTGGCGCTTCCCCTCGGTACAATCTCACAATATTAGAAATAAACTCTACCTGTTCATCGGAAAACTCGCGGTGGGCGCGGTCAATTTGTCGGTAAATGTGCCGCCCATCAATAAATAATACCTTCTCCTGACGATGGGTTTTCGCCTTTCCCTTATCCAAAAACCACAATGTACAAGGCAATGTTACCGTATAAAAGAAATTAGAACTAACGGCAATCATTACATCCACCGCCCCAGTTTTTATCAATTCCTGGCGAATTTCTAATTCAGACCCTCGCGCATCCGAGGCAGAATTCGCCATCACAAATCCCGCCCGTCCCGTATTCTTTAAAGCACTATAGAATAACTGAATCCACAGATAATTTGCATTGTCTGTTTTGGGTTTAACAAAGGGAAATCTAGGGTCATCTTTTAATCGTTCTTTATCCACTCCATCCACATTAAACGGGGGATTTGCCATCACAAAATCAAACTGCCCCACGCAGTTGTGGATATCCTCATAATAAGTATTTCCCTGGCGGATATTTCGTAAACCCGAAATCCCATGTACCGCTAAGTTCATCTGACACAATTTAACCGTTCCTTCCGTCTTTTCCTGACCGTAAACACTAATCGCAGTATTCGGGTCACATCCTAACTTTTCCCTCACCCACATCGCACTTTGCACAAACATTCCTCCCGCCCCACAAGCCGGGTCGAGAATTAATCCATAATCCGGTTCTATCACTGCTACAATTAACTTAACTATAGAAATCGGAGTAAAAAACTCCCCGCCTTTTTGTCCTTCCTTCTGGGCAAAGTTACCCAAAAAATACTGATAAATTTCCCCAAACGCATCTTCGCCAATTTCGGCTAATTTAATCCGATTAAATGTTTTCAATAACTCTCGCAGCGTTGGTTTTTCTAAACGATTATAATCTTTAAGTAAAATTCCCTTTAATTCTTCATTTTCATCTTCAATCGCTTTCATCGCCTGATTAATTGCTGTGCCAATATCTTCGGCTTCCGGCAAATTCAGCAAATAATCAAACCGGGCTTTTTCTGTTAAATATAATGCCCCTTTCGCTTGGTAGTCCACCTTCCCCACACTGCGGCGACGGGTACTCGCCCCCACTAACTCCTGTTCCACCAAACTGAATTTATAATCAGCATAGCGCAAGAAAATCAGCCCCAGTACGGGTACAGAGTATTCCGAGGGCTTGAGTTTGGAGTTAGCCCGAAGTTCATCGGCTGCTTCCCAGAGGCGTTTTTCTAGTTCGGTATAGTTTGCTGGCATTTATAAATGTTAATAGTCCAATTACTCGATTGATTGTCGCTGTTGAACCAGAAGGAAACAGTAAAGGTGCAATCTATTATTATAATTGAATCGGATGAAAATCTGATTTTTTGACTGAAAGACACGCCCTCGGTGAAGGAAACGATAACCCTTGGGCGCATCTTGATTAAAAGATGAAGGCAAGATTAAATTTTCTCTTGGCTGTTAGGGTTGGGATTCCCTGTCGGGGGGGTAATTTTTGAGGGTGTTTCCGCAGATTTAGGAACTAACAGAAAGAGTTGTAAGGGTTCAAAACCCGTTTTAAAGGTTTGATGTTCTTGAATTTTAAACTGGTTAGAAACAAAGTTATTAAAGACTTTTTCATCAAACACTTCACAAAGTACCCAAAATCGGGAATGAGTTGATAATAGATTGGATAAGGGTGTAATTTTTACGGGTTCTGGTGGGTCTGAAATGGGTGGTTTTTTGAAAGGGGTTTCTGCACATAAATTAACTTGTAATTCGATTGGCATTTGACCTTGATAGTAACGAGACAAGGCATTCGGGTTGTGAACACTTCTAGGACTCCGAGAATAAATAATTACATCACCGGGCTTTTCCTGGCTAGTAATTACTTGGCTAATTGCTGGCCAATCAACTCGGTCTGATGTTGTATAGTAATGGGTTAAACCCCAACCCGCAGCAATCAAATAGTAAATGCCTATGACTGCTGCAAGATAACGCCAACGATAAAAAATTTGGATAAATCCTATTGCTAACAAGATGAAAAGATAGGATGCTGTAAATAGGAGATATCGAGGGAACCAGATATTAGCAAAGGCATAGGACATCAACAGGATAGGAAGACCGGGTAAAAAAGCCCACGCTGCAATCCAGAATAAGGGTTGAATCCGATGTTTGATGATGTAAAATAGGGCAACGGCTATCAAACCGAGCAACAGCAAACTATAGAGTTGAAAAAAGACTGCAATTCCGATTCCCAATTTACGAGAACTGGGGGCATCAACAGTAAAAACTTCTGGGGTTGAAAGCACAGTTTTTAGACTAATCGGTGATAAATTAGCGATCCAATCTCCAAAAAACTTAGGGGCTATATTCAGAAGCGCAACGGAGGAAGGAATTATTAAAAGTCCGGTCAAAAACAGGCAAATTCCAATGGATAATAACACCCGTCGTTGATTTCGATATGTCCAAGCAATAATCACTAAGTCAGGAAATAATATCAGAATATTGAGGGGACTGGTTAATGTTGTTAATACCCTGGCTATTGCCCATAAAATCAGCAATTTTATGTTTGAATTTTCTAAAATTTTAATCAGAATTAGGGTTCCAACTAGAGCTAGAAATGTACTCATACTATACATTCTAACTTCTTGAGCATGGAAAACAAAAATGGGTGAAAGGGTTAGTAAAAAAGCGGAGATAATACCAATCATTTCTCCGGCTGTACGACGACCAATTTGGTAAGTCAGAAACACATTCCCCAGCCCAAAAATGACGGATAAACCCCGCAACCAAGCATCACTTTTGCCAAAATTCATCCAAAATTGTAACAGCATAAAATACAGGGGACGCACACTGAGATTAAGGATATTAAACTCTTCAGCATCCCGAATACTATAATATTCATCTATCCCTAGGGTTTCTGCTCCCAGTTGATACAGATATAATATTGTTGCCAGAAGCAGAATTAGAGTAATCGGCAGCCAAGAGCGGATTTTATCGATAGGAAGACTGCCTGGAGGTGAAGTTTGGGGATTGAATGTCATATTGTTTACGCAGTGGCATTGAATTTATTGTTCAGTTTAGCTTAAAAAGGTAAGAATGGGTTATTTCTCCCTTTAATCGATTTTTGTCAAGTTTTGTAAAAACGTTGTCATCGCTTCTAATTTTGACGGCATTTTTACACAATTGACAAATAAATCAATATCTAATTCAGGCAATAACTGACTGTGACTAATTTCTTCATAGTTTTCATTATTTAACCGATAAATTGATAATTGATCATTTCTCCAAAACCAAACTTCTTGAATTTGAAACCGTTGATATTTTTCTAATTTATTAAAATTTCCACTACTAATAATTATTTCTATAGCTAAGTCAGGATGTTCTTTTTTTTCTCCAATATAATAGGATTCATCGGGTTCAAAAGAAACAGCTTTCATTTGATCAGAACGGGTAGCACTACCAACGGGAATAAATTCAATTTTTTTGTGTAAAAAATAGAGTCCTAATAAAAGACTAATGATGCTTTTAATCATTTCATGGTTTTCACTCAGCGTCATCAGTTCTACACACCCATCTAAATAACAAATTCTCACCCCTGATACTTCTTCCATAACTGCTTCCAGGGCTTTAAATTGTTGCCAACTATACCACCCAGGTAAAATTACATCTTGTTCGGAGGTTGTGATTGGGGACTGTTCAGTTGAAACTTGAGAAATCATCGTGTCTGTCTCCTGACCGGACTATTGATAGTCTACCAATCGGTTTAATCAGCGTCAATGGATAGGATGATATAAAAAAAGACGAGTCTGTAACTCGAATACAGAATTTCTCGTCTTTCAATTAGACTAATTTTGGTGTAGATAGACTCAATTAATACTCTGGAACTGAAGCATCAATTTCTCGACTCCAAGCCAGAATTCCACCTTTAACGTTAGTGCCTTCAATGCCTGCTTCTTTGAGAATTCCTAACGCTTTTCCAGAACGCATTCCTGATTTACAATGGGCAATTAAACGATGACCATTTAACCGTTCTTTGACTTGTTCAATGCCTTTTCCTTGTTCAATATCGGGTAAAGGAATTAACACCGAACCTGGAATTTTAGCGATTTCATACTCATGGGGATTACGAACATCAATTAATAGGAAATCATCGGCCCCACTATCAAGTAATTGTTTAAGTTCCTGAACCGTCATTTCAGGAATATCCATTTTCTGTTTTGCCTCCTGTTCTTTTGCTTGGGGAATACCGCAGAATTGTTCGTAATCAATTAATTTTTCAATTACTGGACGTACAGGATTTGGACGTAATTTTAACTCCCGGAACGTCATTTCTAAGGAGTTGTATAATAACAACCGTCCACTTAAGGTTCGACCTTTTCCTAAAATAATTTTGACGGTTTCTGTGGCTTGAATCACGCCAATCATTCCGGGTAAAATTCCTAAAACGCCGCCTTCTGCACAGGAGGGAACCATCCCCGGTGGTGGGGGTTCGGGGTATAAATCGCGGTAGTTTGGCCCACCTTCATAGTTGAACACCGTCGCCTGACCTTCAAACCGGAAAATTGACCCATAGACGTTGGGTTTGTTCAGCAACACACAGGCGTCATTGACCAGATAGCGTGTCGGAAAATTGTCTGTTCCATCCACAACTACATCATAGGGTTGCAGCAGTTCCAGGGCATTTTCTGAACTGATGCGGGTATTGTAGAGGTCAACTTGACAACTGGGGTTAATCTCCAAAATCCGGTTTTTCGCCGATTCAATTTTGGGTTTTCCTACCCAGGACGCCCCATGAATAATTTGGCGTTGCAGATTAGAATAATCGACGACATCAAAATCCACAATTCCGATGCGTCCAATTCCCGCCGCCGCCAAATATAGCAGCAACGGCGAACCCAGTCCCCCTGTCCCAATGCACAGCACACTCGCCGCCTTCAAGCGTTTCTGACCTTCCAGACCTACTTCTGGCAAAATCAGATGGCGGGAGTAACGTTCGTAGTCGTCTTTCGTTAACTGGATTTCATCCAGATTTGGATTTAGCATAGCAATTTCGACAAAAAATATAACCGTCCCTTTTCGGGATTTTGGCCGTCAAAACTATGTATTGTAAGTCCTAGAGGGGAAAATTGGTTAATGTCTTATTAATTCTTCAACTTGAAACTGCTGATATTCATCTAAACTCCAGTTTTGCAGGTCGGTTGCTTTTCCTGTTTCGACAGAAATAATAATATAAGAATAGTCTGACCAAGCACAAACTCGATCAAATTCTGAGGGAATGGCTGGATGATCAGGATGGGAATGATAGATTCCTATAATAACAAGATTGCGATCGCGTCCTTGTTTTTGGGCTTGAATTAAGACTTGAGGAGAAATCGTAAACCGACGTTCAGAGGTGACAGGTTGATGAGTCGTTTCTACCTCCTCAAAGGTTTTAGCGGTTTCAGAATTCCAAGCATTTTCAGTAGGAATAATATCTACAATTATTTTATCATAATTTTGGTTGATTTTACCCATTAATAAGCCACAACATTCCTGGGGATAGGTTTGTTCCGCATGGGTATAAATTGCTTGAATTTGTTCTAAGGATATTGTTAATGTAGACATCGATTAATATTGATTTTAGAATAGATGAGGACAGGATTTATTCGGTTATTTTGGAAACTGTCAATTTAGGCAAAAACCAGACTAAAAGAGTTGTGACTAAAAATGCAACCATTCCTAACCGATAACTCAAGATGAGGTCAAGAGTTCCCGGTTTTTTGACAATCAAATCATATCCACTCATGGCCAAAGAAAACGCCCCAAAATACACTCCTATTCCTAAACCTCCTTTATAAGATGGAACTAAAGAAAAGGCAATAGGAATAATCCCATTAGCAACTAAACTATAACTAGCAATCAGTAATAAACTAATTAGGATAATCATAATTTTATTGACAATAAAAGACGAGAATAACAATAAAATAGCCGTTGTCATTAATCCGATTAATGTTGCCTTATTATTACCAATTTTAACAGCAAATAATCCCGCAGGAATAGAAGTAAAGGCTAAAAGAATAAATCCAGTAAACATCATCCATTTGACATTTCCTCCTAAACTTGGAATCAATTGAGGAAAAATTTCTCCTAAAATTAATCGAGTTCCCCAGGCTGCAAATAACCCTAATAGAGCAATAACAACTAAGTTTCTTAAATATAATTTTTGAGCAGGTTCTTCTGACGGAGGAATAACACTTACATCAGGATTAAAATATCTTAAAACTCCCACTGAACCCAATAAAACTAAAGACCCAATGGTAAAGGCTATTCCTGAGCCTAAATTGAGAATAAATTCACTCGAAAAGGGACGAATTGCCCCAATAATACCCCCTGCAAAAATTAAAATGCTCATCGCTTGGGGGAGTTTTGTTTCTATCGCATATTGACCTAATAAAGCGGTGACAGGACTCCTAAAAAGAGCCATTGCAATTGACCAGAGAATTAATAAAACTGGGAATATCCAATACAAACTTTTGAGAGATTGACCGAAAATATAAAAGCTGGGAATAGCAATAAATAAACCCGAAGCTAAAATGACCCCTAAACTAATAAAAGGAAAACGGGTTCCCATCCATCGCCGTTGATGGTCTGAGAAATTCCCCGCTATGGGTTCAATAATTACCCCTAACGCATTTTCAATGATTAAAATGGTTGGGAATAACCCCGGAAATCCAAAAGTAGTTAAAAGTTGGGGAACATATAATCGATAGAGTAACCAAGTTAAGGTAATTGCTCCTTGAACTAAGGATAATCCGATTAACTGAAACCAGAGAATAGACGGTTTAGAATTTGAATTTGACATCTAAATTAAGGATAATTGCGATTGTTAACTAACTCTATTCCTAATTCGATAGCAGCTTTCATACTAGACTCATTGGCAATTCCTTTTCCAGCAATATCAAAAGCTGTGCCATGATCAGGAGAGGTTCTAATAAAGGGTAAACCAATAGTAGTATTTACGGCTCGATCAAATGCCATTAATTTAACGGGAATTAACCCTTGATCATGATATAATGCTAAGTAACCATCATGGGCATTTTTCCCTAAATTAAACCAAGCTTGACCCGGTTTAACCCACATCGTATCAGGAGGAATAGGGCCGTCTAATTGAATATAAGGATAGCGATCGCGTTGTTGATTTAACCAAGGAATTAACCAGTCTTTTTCTTCTGTTCCTAACTGTCCATCTTCTCCACTATGGGGGTTTAATCCCGCCACAGCAATTCTAGGATTTTCTAGTCCAAATTCATGACGTAAACAATCCACAAATAACCCTAATTTTAAACTCATTAATTCTGGGTTTAAGGTTTGGGAAATTTGGGAGAGGGGAATATGAGTGGTAGCTAAAAGCGTTCTTAATGTCCAACCTGTATAGGGAGAACTGGCAACAAATAACATTCCAAAGCGTTTAACTCCGGCTTTTTCTGCTAAGAATTCTGTTTGTCCTGGATAATCATAACCCGCTAGATTCCATAAATTTTTAGCAATTGGCCCGGTAACAATGCCATCAAATTCTCCTTTTAAAGTGCGGGCGATCGCCGTCTTCAAATATTGAAAACTAATCGCCCCACTGGTTTGATTTCCTACTCCTATTTTTAAGGTCGGTAAAGTTGGATCAGGATCTAAATTAATCACCTGTAATTTATTCAGTTTTGCTGAAGAAAACCCTTGAATTTGTAACTGCTGATAGGTTTGTTGCAAAATGCGATCGCTTCCCACCACAGTCAGATCACAATGTTGAGATAACGCCGGATCAGCTAAGGCTTTTAACACCACTTCTGGCCCAATTCCTGATGGATCACCTAATGTTATGGCTAAACGAGGTAATTTTTGAGATTGAGTCATAATTCCAGTAGTAAGCCCTGAAGGGCTTTTTCTTGATCGTTTTAAATATTGTAGCCCTAAAGGGCTGACTACGGGGAAAGAATCAGTTAAAATTAATCCTGATAGAGAAATTAGTTTATATTCAACCTCAACTCATGAATATTCCCTCAACCCTGAATGTGACGATCGGCTTATTTTTTATTTATTTGCTCCTGAGTTTATTTACCTCAGAAATTCAAGAAGTTTTGGCGAGTTCAGTTTTTGATTGGAGGGCCCAAAATTTATATCGTTCTATTGAAACGATTTTAGGAAATTCAGTAACGGACTTACTTTATCAACACCCTTTAATTAAATCGTGGAAAGATTATAAACAACGGGTTAATAAAAGTTCTGTTGGGCCGTCTTATATTCCCAGTTCCACCTTTGCTTTAGCTTTAATTGGTGTAATCTTAGAACAGTCGGGGGTACAACCGAAAATCGATAGTTTAACTATTGAAGATTTTATTAAAGCTATTGATTCAGAATCCATTCAAAAAATTTTTGATCAAGATCAGATTAAACTATTCAAAATTTTAGCCGTTAAAGCCAGTAATGAAGCCAGAGAACCGACGGACATTGAACCCTTAGAACGGGAAATCAAAGATTGGTTTGAACAGTCCATGAACCGAGCATCGGGGGTGTATAAACGTCAAGTCAAATTCATTACCCTGGTGATTGGATTAATTGCAGCGATTGGATTAAATGCAGATACCTTAAATATAGCTAATCGCTTATTTCAAGAACCTGTCTTACAAGAAAATCTCAGCCAAACGATTAATATTGTATTAGCTCAAGAGCCAAATTCCCAACTGCAAAATTGTTTAAAACCCCAACCCGATTCTCCAGAATCTTGCCAAAATTTGACAGACGATTTTCTTTATTCTTATTTATTTGACTTTTCTTCTCTCCCGTTAGGCTGGGGTACATCTAACGTGAATCGACAGTTTAATCTTGATCACTATTTAGGAAAAAATTTATCTTCTAATTTATGGATTTTGATTCAGCCATCGGATCTGATTAAAGCCATAATAGGATGGGGATTAACGGCGATCGCAATTTCAATGGGATCATCTTTTTGGTTCGATCTTCTCAACAAATTAATTAATGTTCGCAATACCGGAGCAAAATCTTAAGGGTTGACGGTTGGCTAATTTCAACAGATGCGCTACAATCCCAGAACCAAGGGTAGACTATGCTAAAACGATTTAGTCGTTATAGTATGGTCGATAGTATATGGTGGGGAGTTGGCAATCACAAAATGAATCTAACGCAGGAAATTGTTCTCCAGAACGGCAAATATCGGATTGATGCTGTTCTTGGTCTAGGCGAGTTTGGCGTGACCTACCAAGCAACTCACCATCTGACTGATCAAACGGTGGCGATTAAAACGCTGCATCCTAAATTCATCACCTCCGTTGATTTTCCCCAAATTAAGCAGCAATTTCTCACAGTTGCTAAACGTTTAAGCCAGTGTCACCATCCTAATCTGGCGCGTGTGCTGGACATTTTTGAAGAACAGGGTTTACCCTATCTGGTGATGAATTATATTTCTAACCAAACCCTAGAAGAAACCTTAAAAACGAGTTCTCCGTTATCCGTTCATCAGGCGCTACAATACATCCGTCAGATTTCTTCCGCCTTGAGAACACTGCATCAACAGGGTTTACTACACGGAAATCTCCAACCCAAAAATATCCTGCTCCACAAGGGTACAGACATCCTCACCTTAGTTGATTTTGGGTTAACGAGTGGGTTTATTGAACAGAATGCGGGGTTTCCCATCCGTAACCGGGTGTTATCCGTTGGTTATGCGTCCCTAGAACATTATCTCCCTCATCAACACCTGACCCCCGCAACGGATATTTATAGTTTGGCGGCGACGTTCTATTGTTTATTAACGGGTGAACCTCCCTTAGAATCACCATTGCGAGTCAATGAAGCCACACAACAGTTACTCAACGCTTCTAAACCGAGTTTAAGACAAATTCAACCTACCCTGAGTCCGGTCGTAGAACGATTAATTTTCTGGGGATTAGAAATTGAACCCTCCCGACGTCCTCAAAGTGTTGATCAATGGATTGCCTTTTTACCCATTGAAGACACACGCACAGTGATTCAATCTGCCAATACCATTATTCAAGCTCAAAATCCCGTTATTGTGCCTGCTACCCCTGAACCTGTGGCGGTGAAAGCCATTATCAAAACCCCCGTTGCGACATTATCCAGTGTTCCCGCCAGTCCGCCTCCTCAAATCAGACCTGTTCTGGTCGATATTCCGACTTGGGAACCCATAGAAACGACTCCTTCCTTGGGGTTTTTACTTCCGATTTTATTCTTAATTACATCCTTATTTTTTGGTTGGGTGGGGTTTGATTTAACTCGGCGTTATGGGTCTATTATTAGTCAGAAAACCAACATTCAATTGAATCATCCCTTCAATAACTTAGATTCCACAGAACCGATGTTTGAAAATCCCTCTGTGGAAACTCAAGCTCCGGCGAAAGTAGCAGCCGAACGTTCCACAGAAGAACCTTTAGAAGTCGGGGATGACTCAACTTCAGAACCCTCTGATGTTGAAGCGGAAACTGAGACAACCGCACCCGTTGATCAATATAGTAATGCTAGTGTTGTTGCTGAACCAGAGGAGAAAAGTTCATCAACTTCAGAGTCTCAATTAGAACAATATTTACTCTCTCCTTCTGAAGAAAACAGTTATTCTGAAGTTGGATCGGAACCTCCCGTTACAGACTCCTCGGTATCTGATCCGGTTACAAGTTATTCTGATGAGAATGCTGCAACAGTTCCACCCTATACACCCCCAGAACCCAGTTATTCTGAAGCTCCAAATGGAACTCTACCGACCGAGACAACATCGGCGGGAGGGGGAGGTTCATTACCAGAGGAACCTGTTCCCAATTCTTACACTGAACCAACAGTTCCCACAGTTCCCGTAGAACCAGAATATCCCGTTTCTTCAGAAGAAACAACCCCGATGACTTCAACGCCTAACTATGAAACAGAATCTACTCTTCCCACTTCCCCTTTAACTCCTCCTATCAGCAATTAGCAGATTTTGGCTGAGTTTTGAAGTTGCGATCGCCTCTTAAATTTAATTAGGAGGAAAGGTATATTTTTCTAATTCCGTTGTGGTTTTTAATGTGCCTTTATCATCAAATATTTGCCATTTAATCGCCCCGATAAAATTCCCATACCAAGCCACTTTTTTAAAAGGAGTTCCGGCTTTTGTGCCATCAATTTCGACTTTAAATGTTGAAAAGTTCCCGGCGGGAACTTCAATATCTTCTGTTCCCACAACCCGATAATTTTCTTTAACTTCTGTAGTCATCACCGCAATTTCTTGACCTTCCCAAGTCCAAGTATCCCCGGATGCTGGAGGATTTTTTAGAATCGTTTTTGCAGGTTCTAATCGATATTCCGTATTCTTTCCTCCAAAGGTATATAGTTGTCGATATTCTTTGACTAATCCATTGGGTTTAGCATACCAAATATAAAACGGTGCAAACCCTAAATTATTTTCAGTTTTATAAAGCGTTGTTCCATCGGATTGTGTTTCTAAGGCTTCAACTTTAACCGTTAATTTAGATGAGTTCCCCTCGGCGGTTTTCGCTTGATATTCCCACACTCCCCCTACAGGTAAAGGAAAATAATCCGGGGGTGGAGGTGGCGTTTCCGCAAAACTTTTGAACCCAATCATTACCAAAACAATCGTTAGAAATAATCCCCAAAAGCGTTTTTGCTTAAACATAATTTTCCTTCTCAATACTCTGTTGTTTTATTAAACCCCATTCAGACATTAAGGTCGAGACTGACGCAGAAACCCGGTTTCTTGGATTTTGTTATCTAAGCTATAATACAGTTAATCTTGTTCCTTGCTGTCCTATGGAAGAAATCTTAACCCTTAAAGAACTGTTAAATCAAGCAATGGAGTTAATTAACCCTGAAGGTTAAGTTAAGAAAATGCGATCACAATCTCTTGAATTAAACAATAATTTACAATTTCCAGGTTGATTTAACAGTATTTTCCGCTAAAATAAATAGGACAACAAATCTGAATTAAAACCCATGAGTGAGTTATTAGAATCCTTTCGAGAATCCTATCGAAATTTAGAATTGCTTCCTTTAGCAACTCCAGAAGACTTAGAACGATTTCGGGTGGACTACGGAACAGAAGTGATTGAAAAGTTAGAACAACTGGTTGAGGATAGTCCATCGGGAGATGGCAAAATTATTTTTGCAGGACATCGGGGATGTGGAAAATCAACGTTACTCGCTGAATTTAGCCGACAACTTGAAGAACGATATTTTGTTGTATTTTTCTCTATTTCGGATTTGATTGAAATGTCCGATGTTAACCATATTAATATTCTCTTTGCCATTGCCGTTCAGTTAATGGCAGAAGCCGAAAACCGTCAAGTTAAGATTAAAGATTCAATTAAAACACAATTTTATAAATGGTTTGCTTCACGAACTCGCATCGAAACAGAGCAATATAATGCAGAAACTACAGCCGGATTTGATTTATTTAAAATCCTTACAGGAAAGTTAAAAGCTGATGCAACGGTAAGAAATGAAATTAAAGAAGAATTTAAACAAAAAGTTTCCGATTTAGTTGCTCGAATTAATGAAATGGCTGTGGTTGTTAATCAGGCTACGCAAAAAGAAATTTTAGTCATTATTGATGATTTAGATAAATTAGACTTGGCTTTAGTCCAAGAAATTTTTCAGTATCATATTAAAGCTTTATTTCAACCCAATTTTAGAATAATTTTAACAATTCCTATTGCTGCGTTAAGAGAAATGTTTTTAAGAGAAATTCTCATTACTGAAACGAATAATCAAATTGTAACGATGCCTGTAGCCAAACTGTTTAGTAAAGGCGATCGCCATCAACCTGATGCAGTTCCGCGTCCTGAACCAACAGCCATTTTAACCGAGATGCTGCAAAAGCGGATTTCTGAACCACTAATTGACCCAGAAACCTTAGAACAGATTATTATTTATAGTGGGGGAGTATTGCGGGAGTTAATTCGGATTACTAATGAATGTTGTCGAATTTGTTTGCGGTTAATTCGACGCCAGCCTGATAATCCTACAATTAAAATAGATCAGACCATTCTCGAACAAGCAATTATCGAGTTAAGAATGGATTTTGATATGGGAATTGGAACAGCAGATTATGAAATTTTGAAAACAACTTATTTTCAATGTAGACCTAGTGATCCAAAAGAACAACGGTTTTTAAATTTATTACATGGACTTTACGTTTTAGAATATCGCAATGCTGAACAATGGTATGATGTGCATCCCCTTGTTACAGATTTGTTGAAACTAAGAGGGTATATCTGATGAGTCTACAAACGGATTTTGAACCCCTTGAGAATAATCAAGATAGTTATGATGATTTAATCGTTTCTATTGAAGCGAATAAACAGCGTTTAAATTTATTAATTGCGGTTTGTGATTATAGCGAGTATCAAGAGAAAATTATTCAACAGTATGAACAGGAACTCGCGCCAAATATTCGCTGTTATCGGGTAACTTTAGCACGGGGAGAACCGAGTTTAAGAGCCGCAATTGCCCAACTGGTAGAGCAAGAACCTGATTTACAACAAGGAGGTGAAGCGGTTATAACGGTGACAGGAATTGAACAACTTTATGTGATTAAGTCCGAGGGATGTCGTTCAGAACAGGAGATTTTTTTCGGTTATTTACAATGGACAAGGGAAGCGTTACGACAGTTTCCATTTTCGATTGTTTTGTGGGTAACGAACCAAATTGAACGAAATCTGAGCAAACAAGCACCGGATTTTTGGAGTTGGCGCAAAGGAGTATTTCGATTTCAATGCAAACAAAAAACCGCCATCTCTTTTCGAGAATTACAGCCTTTTCAAGATATTTTAAAACAACAATTCCCCGATGCTGATGAAGATGATCAATATTTTCTCCCCATTCAAGATTTAGAAGCGTTAATTCAGGAGATTGAACAGGAAAAAGGAAAAAATGATCCAAGTTTAGCTATTTTATATCAACGACTCGGACAAATTTATCAACGCCGGAATGAACAAGGAGAGTATGAAAATTACAAGCTAGAACAAGATTTAGCAATTGAGTATTTTCAAAAAGCGATTGAGTTACAAAAACCATCTAATGCAAGCATTGAATTTGCAAGAAACTTGAATGAGTTAGCACATCTCTACTATTATCAAGGACGTTATAGTGAAGCAGAACCTTTGTATCTACAATCGTTAGAACTGACGAAAAAACTCTTAGGAGATGAACACCCTAATGTCGCTACCAGTTTGAATAATCTGGCACATCTCTACTATTATCAAGGACGTTATAGTGAAGCAGAACCTCTGTATTTACAATCGTTAGAACTGACGAAAAAGCTGTTAGGAGATGAACATCCTAATGTTGCTACCAGTTTGAATAATCTGGCAGGACTCTACGACTCTCAAGCACATTATAGTGAAGCAGAACCTCTGTATCTACAATCTTTGGAACTGAGGAAAAAGCTGTTGGGAGATGAACACCCTGCTGTCGCTACCAGTTTGAATAATCTGGCATATCTCTACCAATCTCAAGGACGTTATAGTGAAGCAGAACCTTTGTATTTACAATCGTTAGAACTGAGAAAAAAACTGTTAGGAGATGAACACCCTGATGTTGCTAACAGTTTGAATAATCTGGCATATCTCTACCAATCTCAAGGACGTTATAGTGAAGCAGAATCTTTGTATTTACAATCGTTAGAAATCTGTAAATATCAATTAGGTGTAGATCATCCTCATACTCAGATGATACAAAAAAGTTTGGATCGAGTTAAAATGAGATTTTTTGATGATAAGCTATTAATTAAACTCACTAAATTGTGGAATAAGATTTTTGGTAGGCTATTCATCCGTAAATAGTTACTATTAAGGTGTAAAACAATTCAGTCAGTTGTTAAGACTTTGATTATTTTCCAGATTAATAGTTGATCACACTGCCAATATTAATTATAGCAATCTATAATGAGGCTGAGAGATGAACAGAATTCCACCCCAAATTTTGTCTTGTTTTCGCCATCGGGCGATCCGAACAATTCTATTAATATTCTGTTTCGGGGGAATGGTGCGATCGCTTCCTTATTTTGCCCCGATTCATGCAGAAGATATTCAACAAAAAGATGTTGCCTTTGAATTTAGCGATCGCAATCATTTACCATTAGGAACGATTCTAAGTTCTAATCAAGATCATACTGCAATTGTGCCTTTAAGTCAAATTTCACCCCATTTTATTCAAGGAATTATTGCCGCCGAAGATAAACGCTATTATCAACACGGAGCAGTTGATTCCGTTGCCCTGACTCGTTCTATTTTAGAAGCCTTTCAAGCTAAACAAATTGTTAGTGGTGCGTCTACTATTACGATGCAATTCGCCAGATTATTAGAACCTGCACCCCGAACATTACCGAATAAATTTGGCGAAATTTGGTTATCATGGCGACTGACCGCCGGAATGAATAAACAGCAAATATTAGAAGCTTATATTAATCGTTTACCGATGGGGGGGAATTTGTATGGCGTTGAAGCTGCTGCAAAAACCTATTTTAATACCTCAGCATCAGAGTTAAATTTAGCCCAAGCCAGTCTATTAGCAGCCCTTCCCAATGACCCCACAGACTTAAATCCATACCATAATTTATCAGCTTTAAAACAACGTCAAAATTATGTCTTAAAGCGTATGGTTGCAGATGGATATATTACTACTATTCAATCAGAACACGCCTATCAAGAAACGTTAGCATTCCAACCCCAACAACAAGGAATTATTGCCGCGCCCCATTTTCTATTTTGGCTAACCGAACAGTTAACAAATTCGATCCCTCTTACCCAAGATAGGAAGGCAACCCATCAAATCAAAACCACAATTGATCGCCCGTTACAACAATTTGTTGAAGCGCAAGTTGAACAAATTATTACCAGTTTAAAAGACCATAATGTTCATCATGCGGCGGCTTTAGTGATTGATAATCATACTGGAGAAGTATTAGCTTATGTGGGTTCTCCCGATTATTTTAATAGCGATCAATTGGGGCGAAATGATGGCGTTCAAGCTCTACGACAACCCGGATCAACTTTAAAACCCTTTTTATATGAATTAGCCTTAGCAGAAGGAGTGATTCAACCGAATACAATCTTAGCAGATGTTCCCACTTATTATGCCATTCCTGGGGCAAAACTCTACAGTCCAACGGACTACAGCGAAACCTTTTTAGGCCCAGTGCGGGTGCGGATCGCGTTAGCAAATTCGTTAAATGTTCCGGCGGTGAAAGTATTAGAAAAAGTCACTGTTCCCGTATTTTTAGAACGGTTAAAACAGTTAGGATTTAAACATTTAACTCATTCTCCTGATTATTATGGTTTAGGATTAACATTAGGAAGTGGAGAAGTCAGCTTATGGGAATTAGCTCAAGCTTATTTAATTATGGCAAATCAGGGTAAAATTATTGCTCCTAATGTGATGCTGAGTGAAACAAAGTCTCTGAATAAGAATTTACAGTCTATTGATACTGCTGTAACCTGGCAATTAATCACCAATATGTTAAGTGATGCCCATGCCAGATCTCATTCTTTTGGGATTGATTCTGTGTTAAATTTACCCTTCCCCGTAGCAGTTAAAACGGGAACTTCTTCTAATTATCGAGATACTTGGACGGTGGGTTTTACAACAGATTATACCGTAGCAACTTGGGTGGGAAATTTTGACGGTCAAGGGATGCAAAATGTCTCTGGGGTAACGGGTGCAGCACCCTTATGGAATCGAATTTTATTGCATTTACATGAAACGAAAGAACCTGCCAATTTTCCCAAGCCGGAAGGGTTAGTTGAGTTACCGATTTGTGCAACAACAGGGTTACGTCCGACGGCAGATTGTTCGGGAGGCATTGTATTAGAATATTTTGATCATAAAGCCATTGCTGAATATCATCAAAAATCTCCTCAATTAGTCTTAAATTCTGAATATAATGAATGGTTATCTCGTCAATCTCATCCCCAATTAACGCAAAATCAGTTAACAATTATTTCTCCTCAAGCTGATGATTATTTTGTGATTTATTCGGGAGACACTTCTAAATTGGAATTTAAAATTACTAACCCATCTCAACAGTCTGTGGAATGGTGGTTAAATGGGAAAAAAATCAATGTTCAGTCTGCTAATTCTCTGTTTTGGCAATTGCAACCGGGACAATGGACGTTAACAGTTAAACAGGGAACTCAACAGGATAGCGTTCAATTTCAAGTGCAACAAGCCGAGAAAAAACCCTATCATCGAGGTTTTTCAGTCGTTAATACTAATAAATAGGTTTAGATAATTTATGGCTCTAATAGAAACCCGATTTCTGAGAAGATTAAATTGTAGTTTAGAATACAAATTTTGTATCTTTACAAAGTTTTTATAATTTTCGATCAACTCTTTTCAAATCCTTTACCCAATTATTGATTGAGATTTGTAAAGTAGAAACTAGGAAACCGAAAATAACACGGTTGAATTGTCCCTAAATGAGTTGAGATGTCTATGCGTAACCTAATTTCTCATCTGCTTAACCCTCTACGTCAATGGTTAGATAATCTGGAAATTCATAATCCTGATGTGGCCCTATTTTTATATCGGGTAATTCCAGCGCAATGTCCCTTTGCACGGGATATCAAACTATTTGGATATACAATTTTGCATATTCCTCCCCTGTGCAAACTCAATCCTTTTTATGAGCAATTAATGGGTTTACGGTTTCGGGCAATGTGTTATTTAGTCGATGAATGTGGTATGACCATTTAATTGTTTAAATCGATTATTTCTGAATAGCAGGTCGCACTAAAATCACCGTACAGTGACAATTTTTAGCGATCGCTTCTGGGATATTTCCCTGTATTACTTGTCGTAACATTCCTTCTCGACTTGCCCCTAATAGAATCACATCACATTGATCTTTATCAGCCAAATCAATAACGGCTTCTGATACGGAATTAGAACAAACACTGTTAAAAATAACCTCCGTATTTAAACGATAACTTAACTGTTCTGAAGCTTGCTTAAAGTCTCTAATTTCCTGTTCAGAAATCTCCGTTTTTACCACCCGAAAAAGACGAATTTGAGGAGAAAAACTCAACTTAACTAATGCAGGTAAAAGCTGCACAGAAACCGAATGTTCTAAGGTATCTCGCACGGGAACTAACCAACGATGCAGACCCAAAATAGGACAAGCAGCAATATCTAAATTGCCTTGAGTTTGAGGATGATCAGAAATTTGATTTTGTGCCCATTTGACTAACATAACTTGACAGGAAACTTGACGAATGACCGCATCCATAACGTTGCCAAAAATCATGTCTGGGGCTGATTTATCCCCATGCCAACCCATTAATAATAAATCAATATGTTCATTTTGAGTTGTTTCTAAAATCGCTTGGGCGACATCATGGGCAACTCGAATTTGAGTATGAACGGAAATCTGTAAATGTTGCCCTAAACGTTCAGCTTGTTGTAATAAACGCCGACTTTTGTTAATCGAACTGAGGTTTCTGAGGGAGATTTACTATAGGGAATTGTAATTACTGTTAAACATTCTAATTCATAATTGCGTTCTTGGGCGATCGCTACAGCAATTTTTAATAAAGTTGGGGCAGTTTGAGGGTTATATAATGAGACTAATAAACGACCATTTCCCGTTTGTGGCCCCCTAGTTTGATAGGCAATATAAGAAGGTTCATGATGTCGCCCCACTTGGGTTGCTTCCCCACTAATTTGACCTAATTCGGCGCGAATAATATCACTGCGAGTAATAATTCCGATTAAATGATGATGTTCAATAACGGGTAAACGACTGAGTTTATAGTGACCCAATAAATACAAAACATGAGTTAAATTATCATCAGGAGCAACAGTAATCGGTTGGGTTGTCATTAACTGATCAATCGGGGTATGCTCGGATAATTGACGACTACTAATTTGGGTTAAATCCGTTTGGGTAATAATTCCCACTAATTTGCCCTTTTCAACCACAGGAAATCCGCGATGATGGGAGGTTGCAAAGGCTTCAATCACTTGTTCTAATGTTAAATGACCCGACAGGGTTTCCACATTTCGTTGCATCACATCAGCCGCCCGTAATTTCTCCAATACCCCATCAATAGGTTTGTCTGGTTTAAGTTCAATTCCACTCAATTTTAATAACTGATCATAGAGAGATTCAGGATCAATTTTTTCTGCAATTAAATAGGCTACAATGGAAGAAATCATTAACGGTAACACCAACCCAAAATCCGTTGTAATTTCAAACACAATTACCACCGCCGTCATCGGTGTTCGCGCCACGGCACAAAAAAACGCCCCCATTCCGGCAAAGGCAAAAACTGTGGGTTGGTCAATGCCTAACATGAATTCTGATTCCCAACTTCCCACTAAATGACCTAATGCAGAACCTAACACTAAAGAGGGGGCAAATAATCCCCCTGGTGCGCCAGAACTCGCTGCAATTGCTGTTAATATAAAATGAGCCGTAAACGCTAAAGCACTGGTTTGCCAGGGCAGTTCTCCACTTAAAATTAATTCTCGAATTCCGGTATTATTTCTAAAGGAAAGAGGCAGTAAAGATACCACTAAACCTGATAATAAACCTGCAACCGCCATGCGTTGAGGTAATCCCCAATGTAACACTCGACGATTAAATTTTGAACCCGCAATAATACTGCGACCAAAAATTGTTCCTAAAACTCCGGCTAGAATTCCCAATATAATAAATAAGGGAATTTCTCTGGCATAAAGTAATCGATCTTGTACCGTTTGTAATATAATTGTTTTGGTTAGGCTATCACTGAATTCTTGACCGCCTAATAAACGGGAAACCACCGCCCCAATAAAAGAGGCAATAATCGCAGGGCCGAGGGTAATTCCTGACACATCATGCAGCAGTTCTTCGACTACAAATAACACCCCCGCGATGGGTGCATTAAATCCGGCGGCTAATCCGGCGGCGGCACCACAAGCTATTAATTGACGGCGATAATTCGGGGAAGTCGGAACCCAACGACTAATCCAAGCGGCTAACGCGGCACCTATTTGTACAGTCGGCCCCTGACGTCCTAAAGTTAATCCAGAACCCATCGTAAACATCGTACCGATGAGTTTAGCAAATGCGACTCGAAAGTCAAGGGAAATGGGTTCTCCAGCCAACGCAGCTTTAACTTGTGGAATCCCACTTCCTGCGGTTTCTGGCGCTAATCTTTCGACTAAAAAACCTGTTAATAAACCGCCAATTAATCCCACACCCGGAAGAAAAATCCAAGCAGGAACCGCAGCATTTAAGGATTCAGAAATTCGCCAAGACCCTAACCATCCTGCACCTTCTTTTAATAAAAATGCAGCCAAACCGGATACCAAGCCAATTAAACAGGCTTCAAGAATTGCATAACGTTTAGGGGTCGTGGGTGATAAAATTTTGGAGCACAGAACGGAAATTTCTCTGGGGATAGAGATGCGCCACATAAAGACAATAGAAATTTTGGCTATTGTTTAGAATAGCAGCTTGTCAGGTGTGGTGAGGATAGAATTTTTAATTATGGATTTTTCAGATATGACTGACTATCCAAACAATCAACGATAGAGATTGCTAATTCGTGCATAACTTCTATAGCAGCATCTTCATATTTTTGATATTCTTGTAAATCCTTGATAATCAACTTTTTACCATGAGCAATTTTATTTCGTCTATCGACTAAAATCATGAGTTCTCTTTGATGTTTTTCAACTAACTGATAACCTAAACAAACTTGACTAGAATTTTCTTTAAATAAGTCAGGATGAAGATTGGATTGATCATCTATTTTCTTGATTTGATGGGTAAAATCTAAATTTTCTTCTAACATTTTTTGAAAACCTATTTGTCCAAACTCCCAAAAACTATCCATTGTTAAATTCCGCTTAAACGGATTGAGTTGATTTTGTAAAGATAGTTTAGCCAGTTCATCTCTACACTCTTTTCTCTTAAGACCTAATTTCTCTAATTCTTGTAAGTAAAGATTCCAAGCAAATTTACAGAAACCTTCATAATGTGCATAGAGAATTGCCCAAAGGGCACGTAGAAGAACTTGATATGGAGTAGAATCTTTAGCAGTTTTTATAACCTGTAACTTGAGTGATATAAGTTCAGCTTCTCGCCACCTTAAATCATTTTCTAGTTCTTGAGACCAATTATTCATTACTTTTGAGTTAGTTCTAGTAAAGCGTTTTCAATAGTATTAATTCTATTTTTAAGCCAACTTTTTTTATTGGCTCCTGAACCAGTATACTGCTTAAACGTATTACTTTGAACTGTTTCAATAATTTGTTGTTTGATTTGTTTATCAGAAATATTTACCAACTTATCTAAAGCATTACAAGTACCTACTGTAATTGCTTCATAGTAAGCAGGTTTTAAGTTTCCTTTAGGTTGATTATCTTTGTAAATTACAAAAGCATTTTCACCTAGTGTTCTTTCAAGCATCTCAAATAATTTATCAAATTGATTTTCTTCAGTTTGATAATCAAAATTTACTTCTTCTAAAAGTATTTTCTCCATATAAATATCCAGCCAGTCTGTTACACTTCCCCTAAATGAATCTTGATCATTTTTAGCGGCAAAAAACCTTAATACTAATTCTTCATCAGCCTTTTTATCTTTATCTTCTTTTGGCAAAGTTTCTATACATTTTATAAAATTAGGATTAGATGCTTTTTGCTTTAAAAACTCATAAAACTTAATCCCTTTTTCTCCCACCATTCTTGCTGAACAATTGCGAATCTCCTGAGGTTCTAAACTAGCACCGCCTGTGTTTAACCTTTTAAACATATTATATCTTAAAAAAGATTTACTTTGTCTTTTAATAATCACAGTTCTGATTGATGATCTTTTGATTCTTAGTTTAAGCGTTAAAGATAGATCATTAAATACTTTATTGTCTAATTGTTTAACTAAATCACAACCTTGCAATTTTAGAGGAAGTAAAGGTTCATCGTCTTTGTCTTTTAATGCTGAAGAATCAATAAATTGAATCACGGAACTCACTCTTTGCAACCCATCAATTAATTCTAGTACACCGTCTGAATTTTCTATTACAAAAATTTGTGGAATAGGTAGTTCTAAAAGAATAGATTCTATTAATCTGGACTTTTGCACATCACTCCATCTAAATAAACGTTGATATTCCGGTTGAATGATCAGTTCATTGTCCGCGTGTAAGTTAACAATTTCACCAAAACTTAAATCTAGCGATTCTGTACGAACTTCACCAATTTTTTCATCAATGATTTCTTCGAGAGAAGGCATTTTTTATTTCTCCTTTCATTTTTATTAATTTTGAAAGCTATGATTAAATTTAATTCTAGCTTATTATAGTCTTTCACGAAGAACCAAGTCAAGCTGTTGAAGTAACTCGGCTACATTCTCAGGGCGATAAAACTCTGTCATTTTGCGAGCTTTCGGTTTGACGGGTAGAACCTGGAAATTAGCATTTTTCTTGGCAACCTTTTCCAAAACAGTGCGATAGGCCATACTGGTCGCGTATCCAATGCAAGCAATATAGTGATTGCTATAACGTTCTAAATATAAGGTCAGACGTTCTGTTAGCAAACTAATTTGAGCATTATTAAATCGATCTAAGCGAAAATCATACCCCAAGATGGCAGACTCAAGTTCATATTCTTCGGGAACAGGGCCATAAAGCCCCGACAGGGTAACTTTATGAATCAATTTTGTTTTTTCACCAAAAGTTTCGTCTAAGCGTTGTTTAATTAGGCGGTGAGAATGGGATATAGAATAAGGTTTATTTTCAGAACAAGGGATAATTAGTAATATCTGTTTATGTCCTGAAGGGTTATAACCATTGGTCAAAATATTAAAATGATCAGGAGTGTACTGAAGGGAAACGAAACCTTCAAGCTGATTTTTTGGAGATTGAATAGGAGGAGCCATTGAGATTACTAAGCGGGATAATCTCTGCTGTAAACTACTATCTTGCGTTGCTAAATAGGATAAAGCTGGACGTAAATTAGTAAATTTTTCTGTATGTTCAATAACATATTCCTGAAGTTCATCAGATTTTATAGATTCTTGAGTTTTTTTCAAGATTCTAAAATCCATTTCTAAATTATGTAAAGCAATATCAGCATAGTATTTGCTTTTATAATGACCATGATGAGCAGGAAGACCCCGAATGTCTGAGGTTAAAGCATCTTGTATATATTTTAAATTAGCATTTTGACAAATACAACAATCACAAGTTATTTCTTCCATTCCTAAAATTGGGCGAGAACGTCCAGTTTTAGGTTCAATATAACCTAAACCTCTGGCTTCTTGAATATAACTACTAGAGTCAAAACTATCTACTCCTAGATAAGCTAAAATAGGAACCAGGCTACCTGTTATTCCAAAAACATGGATAGGGATTTTATCAATTTTTTCTTCAGGAATATTTTCCTGTAAACCTAAAATTAGATTAATAATTGCGCTATATTTATGCGCTCCTCTCAGTGGAACTAATGAACCAACGGCAAATCCAAAAGGATAATTTATTAATTCTTCTCGATTAAATTTATCAAACACGCTTTTAATATAGTTTGCCATGCTAGTTCTATCTTGACCATGAGCAGCTACATAAAGAAAAGGATTATAATCTGAATCATTTTGAAGTATTAAAGCGGTTTCAACAGCATTATCAATACTTTTTGTCATCCGTTCGACCGCTTCGATTAATGATAAATTAGGAGGTAAAGGATAATCTAATGTAGCAATAATCTGTCCTCCAAAATCTTTTTGTAATTGTAAGATGGACTTAGGGCCTTGTCCATTTTCAATAGAAAGACCATAAGCTGATAAGTCTATACTTTGATTCCAGAGTAATTTAAACCCTCCAGAATCCAAAAATAGAGGGGCTGTATACTCAAATCCAGGGGATAAATCCTGATGATAACGTTTAATAATTCCTTGATTTCGCCATTTATTTAATTGATTGGGTCTATCTCGAATAAAATCTAAAAAGTGAAGAACTTGAGATAAAACGGGTAAATTACGACGTAATAAACTATTCTCACAATCAGCTTGTAAAATATATTTCCAGAGACCCCCACCTTTTGCTGTTGTACCCGTTACTAAGGAAACAACTGGAAAAAGGCGAGGCATTGAAATGGATTGGCTTTGATCAAGCTCTAGTTGACCAAGGCGACCATATTTGAAACGTTGGGCTGAAAACATTTTTTATAAACTTTGCAGGAATAAAGGTCAGTTAATTATAGTATAAAGACAAAATTAACAAGGAAAGAACCAAAATCAGCTTTGGTTTTTACTTTGTCATTATTATCCCAGTTAACCTTTAGATGGTATTATAGCAATAAATTAGAGCGATCGCATGATTGAATAACAGGAGCACCCTGTTCAAAAATAACAGTTACTGTGTTGTGAAGCAGAAGAGAGACTGTTATACTATTAAATAGTTAAATCAATAAAAGCTGTTAAGTTTTATAATCAAAGATTGGATAAGGGTTATAGCTAAACAGATTGTGCTTCTATTATTCCGGTAAAAATTCGGGGGATAAAATATCCGTTAAGGTATAGGGACAAGTTTCAGGAAATAAAGATAACCCAGTTTCTCTTTCCGCGCTCAGAGTCGCCAAAGGATAAACATCTTCTATCGCTTCAGTCAAATTAGGTTGAAGACTAGGGTTTTTTTGCAGCAGTTTTTCTAAACGGAGGCGCTGCTCTTTAATCGTTAATTGCCAACTCCGAGAGCGTAAGTTAGGCTGAAATTGCCATTTTAAGAGGTGCATAATTAAAAGTTCTAATCGGCTTTCTAATTGCCTTTTTTCAGAGCGTCCCATATCTTCTATTTCTTCAGCAATATTTTGCCAATCGATTTGATGAAGTTGTCCTGTTTTTAATAGCTGTGATTGTTCCTGTGTCCAAGCATAAAAGTCTTTTTCATGGGTGGTTGAGTTCATGAATTCTCCTGTAATTCAAGACAAGGTTAATGAGTTAAAGGAAACAAGTCATTAAAAAGGGTTGAATTTTTGACAAAATTTAAAATATGCTGTGCTGTAATTTGGGGTTGTTCTAAATGGGGAACATGACCCGAATTTTTAATCCAAATTAATTGAGAATGGGGAATGGCTTTTTCAAATTTATAGGCATCTGCGGTTCCTAATATTTTATCATTGTCTCCCCATAAAATCAAGGTAGGTTGTTGAATATTGTTTAACTCATTGCCAAATTTTCCATATCCTCCCGTTTTACTAAACCGAATTAACGCTTGATTCCAACCGATCGTTTCTAAATGTAAAGCCGCACAAAGTTGAGCATCTAAAGACGCAAAGGTTTTATCAAAATAAGCACTTTCACTAATCGCTTGACGGACTTTAGGATTCCTTAAAAATTCTGTGGCTAAATAATCAAAGGGCGGTAATAAAAATTTACCCATTACTGGCCCTGGTTTCATGCCAGCACTATCTAATAATACGATGGATTTTACGGCTTCGGGATACAATAAGGCAAAATCTAAAGCGACTGCACCCCCCATTGATGCCCCCACTAAAATAACAGGTTGATTAATTAAGGTTTGCCAAAATGAATATAAATGGGTGGCAATTTCCGAGCGCTTAAACTGAAATTCTGCACCGCGTTCTGTGAATCCAAAACCTAAAATATCTAATCCCCAAGTTTCCTGTTCTGTGGCTAACAAAGGCAATAATCGCCGATATTCAAAAATAGAACTATCAAATCCATGAATTAATACAATAGGAGTGCCTCCCTTCCCCTGACAAATATAAGCGGTTTGAATGGGTTGCTCTCGTAAAGGGGTAGAAATTGCCTCATATTTGAGATTTTGAGCTAAGGCGATCGAAGTGGCTTCAGTTAACTGTTGCACAGACGGGGGTAGAAAACTCGGAAACATATTGGGTCGCAATCATTTTCCATTTAATTCTATCCCTCTTCTGTCACTCTCCGGGAGGGTGATCGCGCTTAAGCTTTATTAGTCAATCAATACAAGCTATCCTATTACAAAAACTGGGTTGTTGTATTTGTTGTTAGAAAGAAATTTGGCAAGCGCCCATCATTAGTTGGGCGTGTTTTTTTGTTTAGTCAGGGGGTTGATTCGTGGCCCATTTGAACCATTGCAACAGTGATCGCCATCCCTTCAATTTGTGTAGCCCTGGTGCTGAGATAGTCGCCATACTTTCCACAGAAATTAAGGCGGCATATTGTAATCCCAAAAAACTATCTACTGCTGCATAAGGCCCGCCGAGAGTTATTGCACCTGCGGCATACATTCGACCCCCCGGAAACGAAATTCCAGCACCATTGAGACTCCGCATTTCCACCAGTTCAAAATCATTCGCCACACTCAACCTTCCCAACGCATTTAAAGGCAAATTGTAATGAATAACTAAATCTTTTAATAAGGGATTTGTATTCACTTTTGCATCTAAACCCGTTGCATCAATAATAAAATCTGCTTCTAATTGAAGATGGGCATTTAATCCATGTTCTCGAATGGTTGTTAATGTGCGACCTTGAGGAGTCCGTTCAACTTGTTCAACGGTTCCAAAAGTAATCCGATACCATCCTTGGCTTAGTCCTTGATTCATAATATCTCGCCAATCTTTACGGTTAGCTGTAGTGGTGCCTCCCCACTGTTCTAAAAGTTTTAAACGATCTGGATCATTGGCAGCTTCTAATTGTTGGCGTAAGTCACCTCCCCAACAGGATTTAGGCCAGTTAAAAGGTTGAAATTCAAAATGATTTTCAACGGTTCTTTGTGCTTGTTCAAATTGATTTCCTTGAGCTTTGGGCGATCGCATTAAATGTAAAATTTGCAGATTAGAATTTCTCTGTCTAGCTTCATAAAGTCGCTGTAAAATTCGAGAAGCTACTATTCCCCGACCTCGGATAATTACCGTTCCTCCTGATTGTTCTAGCTGTTCATAAATATGTTGATGATGTTCATAGGCGTTGACAACGGATTTAAAATCTTGTGTTTTTTCTCGATAAGTCTGTAAATCGGAGAGAAATTGAATGGCGGGATAGCCTGTCGCTAAATGAACATATCGGGCGATAATAAAAGCATGATCTCGACGATTTTCTGTTGAACGAGAATAGGCGATCGCATAACGTCCATCGACTGTTTTTCTAATACTTTTAACTCGTCCATAGCGATAGATTTTTGACCAATGAATCCGATTGGCTTCTCGATCAATTGCAGCAAAAACATTTCCAGAACGGGGAGTATAGGTTTCAGCAAAGGTGGGTTCTGCAAACACTTGCCACAGTAAATTTAAAGCGTTTAAAAATCGTCCTTTTCGGAATTCTGTATAAGCTTCTCTTAAAGCATAACTCGGCCATCCCCAAATATTATCGGGACAAGAATCGGAGTTAGAACGTAATCGCTCATGGGCAGGAATTTGGGAATTTAAACACAACTGTTGATAACGATTATAGGGTTTACTTTCCATCCCTAATGCTATAATTTGATTAGATTTAATACCAGAAATTCTTAATAAATCAGCCCAAATAAAACTTCCTAATCCTGCGCCAATAGTGAGATATTCTATTTCATGAATGGGTAATCCTGTTGCTTGTAATTGTTGCAGAGAAACCTGAAACGGATGCAAAAATGATGCAGGGGGAAAACGCTCCTCAGTGGGTGAGGAAATTGTTGCCGCAGAAATAGAGGGATCGGGTAAATCTGTTTTTGGATTAAAGGAAATTTGGGATAATTGTTGAGCCGGAAGGGTAAAGGCATGGGAAACCAAAGAAATTGTAATATTATAGTTAGCAATTTGTAAAGTATCCCCATCATGAAGAGAACAACGGGTTTGAGAAATTCCATTAATTAGAATTCCATTTCGGCTTCCGGTATCTGTCACCATTAAATTCCCTTGTTCCCAGGTAATTAACCCATGAAAACGGGAAACTCTTTCTCCATTTAAAACAATTCGAGAAACCCGTTCTCCATTAACCGTAGAAGGCATTCGTTCAAAAACCCGTCCTAATGCAATGGGAGGATTTAGAACAGGGGTTCGCCATTCTCCTGTTTCTAAGTGTTGCCAACTCAGTCGAATTTGCATCCGTTTTTTAGTCTTTATTCCGAGGATTATAGTTTAATGTTCGGTGGATAAAACCACACTAATTGCTGCTGCTAACGACGTTCCACACCAAGGACACCCTGAATTTAACTGTTGATAAGAGGAAACGCGATCGCATTTAGGACACTGTAAACCATATTGTACAGGATTTGGATTAACAGTGACTTTTTGTAAGGGTTCATCGGGTAAAAATAATAGTGTTAGCGGAATTAAGAATGGTGCTAAAGAAACTGCGACGACTTCCAGTTGTTGCTGTCCTAATTGCAGATGACTACCAACATTTAAAGGAAGTTCACCTGTGATTAGCTTTTGATGATTAATAACCGGAGGGTTCGTTTCTCGTAAATTTCTGAGATAGAAATTATGGTTAGTTTGATTAAAAAAAATTTCAATATGTAACCCCGATACTGTGGGATGGGATAAGACAAGATCGCAGCGTGTTGGATCTCGTCCGATGCGAATAGTTCCCGGATGTTTTGTGGGGTGTTGATCATTCAGGGTTTGGGTGCGGGACTGACCTGCTTCTGTCCACTTTAGCGTCAGTTCATTCATGAGAATTAATAATTAAACAGGACGATTTTTCTTTCAGTCAACTGAATTCTATTTCAGGTTATCCTTAACTTTCAATTTTATCCTAATTTTCAGAGTTAACGGATTTTGTTCATAAAAAATAATGTACAATAATTTAGAGTTAGGGTTTGAGACTGATCCATCTGAATTGGGAAAAAATCATCAGTGTCAACAGTCTATCCTATTAATCTATTTACTTATAATTTTTATAAATCATGAATAAGCTATTAATTACAGGAGCAAGTGGTTTTTTAGGATGGCATCTTTGCCATATTGCTCAAACTCAATGGCAGGTCTATGGGATTACCCATTCTAAAATTATTGATCTTCCTAATATTAATATTATTAAAGCAGATTTGACGGATTTTCAATCTCTAAAAAATCTGTTTCAACAGATTCAACCGGATGCAGTTATTCATGCTGCGGCTCAATCTCAACCGAACTTTTGTCAACAGTATCCTGAACTATCTTATCAAATTAATGTCAGGGTTTCGCTAGAAATTGCTGATCTCTGTGCTGAGTTGAATATTCCTTGTGTTTTCACTTCAACGGACTTAGTATTTAATGGATTAAATGCCCCTTATCAGGAAACCGATCCTGTATGTCCAGTTAGTTATTATGGAGAACAGAAAGTATTAGCTGAACAGGGAATATTAGCACGCTATCCCAGAATAGCAATTTGTAGAATACCCTTAATGTTTGGTAATGTTCCTGACCATGCGACCAGTTTTATACAATCTTTTATTCAAACGCTGAAACAGGGAAAAGAGTTAAATCTATTTGTAGATGAATTTAGAACTCCTGTGAGTGGAAGTACCGCAGCCAAGGGATTATTATTAGCGTTAGAAACAACTCAAGGAATTCTCCATTTAGGCGGAAAAGAACGTCTCTCTCGTTATGAATTTGGCAAACTCATGGCAGAGGTTTTAGAGCTTCCTTCCCATTTAATTAAACCCTGTTCTCAAGGGGATATTAAAATGTCTGCACCCCGTCCTCCTGATGTTTCTTTAGATAGTTCTAAAGCGTTTAATTTAGGCTATCAACCCCTATCCATTCGAGAAGAATTACAACAATTGTAGTTTTTCCTGAAAATCATCGCGTTTTAATTATTACTGAAAATCAGACCTTGGCGTTTAAATCTGGCGATATTGTAAGTACACAAATTGTTTTATTAGGATTTAGTCTTGAAATTAATCAATTATTCGGTTAATTGAGCTATAATATTTCTTGTTTACAAATTTACAAACTTAAGGTACGTTTATTACTAGCCTAATCCAGAAATGGATTACATTACCAGAGGAATACAGTACAGTGATCAAGATAGTCGTCAATGCAACTAAGGGTGGAGTAGGAAAAACGACAGTAGCAACGAATATTGCTCTACTGCTTGCCCAGCAAAACAAACGTGTTTGGGCTTTAGATCTTGCCGGGAGAAGCCGTATGGCAAAGTTTTTGGAATCTACCAGTTACTTCAATAACAGTACCAATAGAATCGATATTCGAGAAACAGAGCCTTTACCCGATTCTTTCCCAGGAGCATCAGATTATGATTTTCTAGTTGCTGATACTGATGACTACTACAAAGTTCCTGCTACTGTTGTAACACAACCAGGTTGGCGATTGATCATTCCAATTGTACCTGATGATCAGGTTGGGGTAGAAGATATAGTAGAGGAAACTGCATCCCTTTTAAATTTTGGTCTTGTAGCTGACTTGGTTCCAAGAGCAAGAATTGTAGTAAATAATCGCCATCATAATGATAATTATGAACAACTTTACCATCATGTATATAACCAAGTTGAGGCTGCTTTTATTGATGAATTTTTGTCAAATCAATGGTTGCCATTTGTAAATTTATCTCCGTTCGATTTTACATCGGATGAAGTTTTCTCAAAAACTTTGCGTTCTGTTCTCTCTGAACTTGGGATTTAAAAAAATCATGTCAAAGCTAACTGAAACTCTAAATAAAGAAGTACAAAATCACTTAGAGAATATAACTATCCAATTCTCTACTCAACAGTTAGATCAAGACTTATTAAACCAATTAGGTATCTATTTATGCACGAAAGCATCAGAAAAGTTAATTGAAGCTGCATTTGCTTTAACTTGTGGGTATTACATCGATATTGATCAAGCCATTATTGACCAAATCAAATATAAGCCTGCTCAAAAACTCCAAAAGATCATATCTCAGAGATCTCAAGGTGAAACTGAAAAAAAATTACAAAAAGTTGATGTTCCTCGATGGATAGTGCTAATTGTAGGCAGCACCGAAATCTACTCTACGAATCATCAAAATTTTGTGACTGTAGAAGATGCTATTAACGTTATATTCAAAAATGTAACTAAGACTCTTAACAACAAAATTCAAGAATCTTCAGGGAATGTAACTCATGTAACTATAAGATTCTATGTTGAACGATTAGATCAAGACTTATTAAATCAATTAAGGAGCTATCTATGTACGGAATCCTCAGTAAAGTTAATTGAAACTGCATTTGCTATGACTTCAGGGCATTACATAAATATTGAGCCAAGCTTTATTGATCACTTCGATCAAACACCTATTAGCCAACTACTAAACATAGTATCTCAATCATCTCAAAGTCAGACTGAAAACAATTTACAACAGACTGATATTCCTCAATGGATGGTGAAAATTTTATACTCCAAAATCTACCCTGAAAGCGCTCTAGGGCCTCTGGCTACTGTAGAAGATGCTATTAACGCAGTATTTCGTTTGTGTATTAATTTATTAAAAAAACCGCTAGGTAATAATGATGGGAAAACTACAAAGAAAGCTAGTTGAAAATTTAATTTCTCGTAATCCAACCGAAAAAAGGGAGATTGGAAACCGAATTGTTCGTGCTTTAGGAGGCGACCCAACTCCACAAGCTACAGGATTACCTCGTCGGCGTGGTACTGCTGACGGAGGCATAGATGGAAGGATTCCAATTCTCATCAGACAACGTGTGATTACAGAAAAGTTGAAACGGAAACCTGATGGCTCACAATTCCCCGTCAGCATTGCCAACAGCGAATTTGAGTCGGTTGAAGCTCAAGCAGGTTTTAATATTAAGATTGAACGAAACTGCTTTAAAAGGGATACAATTAACGCTTTTGTAGAAAACTTAAGGCGTGAAGGAATGTTTGCGGGTGTGATTGTTACTGCAAGTGGGCTGTGTCCAGATGCTGAATCTGAGTTGCAACGACACAATAATAATAATATGGATTTATGCCATATTTTATTAGAAGATTTATTAAGTGGAAATATATCCTGTAAGGAGATCGAATTTGTAGTTGGTGATCTTGTAGAGCAACTTCGAGTTAGCCTCCGAGAATATATTACTTCTGAGATCTAAATTACTTGATAAAGTAATACTTTTTTGACCCATCAATGGGTGTTGTAAAAGCACTGTGCGTAACAGTTTTACAACACCCATCAACATTGTGTACCTTAAGGATTTAATCCTTGATTAATCCTCGAAATGCTTAATAATAGCATCGGCAAATTCTGAACATTTCAAGGGTTCAACGGGAGGTTCCATTAACCGGGCTAAATCATAAGTGACTTCTTGATTTGCGATCGCACCACTTAACCCTTTTTTAATCAAATCCGCCGCCTCTTGCCAACCCATATATTCTAACATCATCACCCCCGATAAAATCAGAGAACCAGGGTTAACGCGATCTAATCCAGCGTGTTTCGGTGCAGTGCCGTGAGTCGCTTCAAAAATAGCACATTCATCGCCAATATTTGCTCCTGGCCCCATGCCTAAACCTCCGACCATCGCCGCAGCAGCATCGGATAAATAATCCCCGTTTAAATTCATGGTAGCCAGGATAGAATATTCATCGGGACGGGTTTGAATTTGTTGGAAAATACTATCAGCAATTCGGTCATTGACCATAATTTTTTCTTTCCATTTGCCCTCACCGTGAGTTTCCCAAATTGCGTTGAGAACCCCTTCCACTTCTTGACAAATTTCGGCTTTTTTCTCAGGGGTTAGGGAATCATAACCCGGTTCAATCATTTTGGCATTATCTTCTAAAGATAGATTGGGATTTTTTTCTTTATTCCCTAAAATCCAAGATTCCCGTTCGGTCACACATTCATTGCGAAATTCCGTTGTTGTCAGTTCATAACCCCAATCTCGGAAAGCACCTTCGGTGTATTTCATAATATTGCCTTTATGCACTAACGTCACCATTTGTTTATTTTTAGGGAGACGTAAAGCCTGAAAAATGGCACGACGAACTAACCGTTGAGAACCCGTTTTACTAATCGGTTTAATCCCAATTCCAGAATCGAGGCGAATCTGTTTTTTACCATGTTCAGGAGTCGCCGGAATTAACTCAGTATTCAGAAAATGAATTAATTTTTCAGCGATTTCTGTTCCCTGACGCCATTCAATTCCTAAATAAATATCTTCGGTATTTTCCCGATAGATAATCACGTCTAATTTTTCAGGAGTTTTGTGGGGAGAAGGGGTTCCGGTGTAATATTTACAGGGACGAACACAGGCATAAAGATCATGAATTTGTCGTAATGCCACGTTCAGAGACCGAATTCCGCCCCCGATGGGAGTCGTTAACGGCCCTTTAATCGCAACCCCATATTCCCTGATGGCTGTGGTGGTGTCTTCGGGTAAATATTGATAAGTACCGTATAGTTCGCAGGCTTCATCCCCAGCGTAGACTTTAAACCAACTAATTTGACGCTGACCTCCGTAGGCTTTAGCAATGGCCGCATCGAGAACTTTCTCAGTGGCGGGCCAGAGGTCAATCCCAGTTCCATCCCCTCGAATGAAGGGAATAATCGGATTGTTAGGGACAATGGGTTCGCCGTTTTTGAAGGTAACTTTCTCGCCTGTGGTGGGTGGAGTAATTTTCTCGTACATATTCCTAAGATGCGGATAACAATGCTCCCTATTCTGTCATGATTGTTTACATTCATCCTCACCGTTTCCTGAAAAATTTTAGTTTTTTTGGTAAAATCAAGAGGAGCGGGTTATTTTTTGCCTCTATATATCAAGAAATCGTGACATTTTTGGGCAAATATAAAATTTTGATGCAAAAGCTGCACGTTAGCATCATTTCTTAAACAAGTGATAAGAAAATACAAACAACCTTTAAAGAAAATTAATATTCAAAAAATTAAAACTGTGTATGATGATTAGTAGCGAAAGTTCATATAAATCAATTAACTTTCAATCGGATCTGAATTAGAGATCGATAAAGGGTTAAACTAGAGATCAAATATCAAACTCGTTATTTCTTTCTGAATATTCAGATAACAGCAATCCATTCTGCTGTATTTCAATGGTTAGACTAGCAATTTAAACCCGGACATGAGATTAATACGTTGGAGAATAGTAACTCCACTCAAACCGAGTTTGTCAATTCAAGATTTCCTCAATTTTTTACCCTTTTTCATTAACGTCAATCTCAGAAAATTTCACATCTACTGCTTATTCACTGGAGACTAAAACTATGGAAACCACTGATGCCATTAATCGCAATATCTATCAAGATGTGTCTGCCTCAACTTTAATTAATAGTCGATTAGCTGATCAGCAAGGTGTTTTTCCCACCAATAATCCGCCCCCAAAATACGCAGAACAACCGATGTTATTAGAATTACCCTATTATGGATTAGAAGAATTAGGACTAACAAATCTCGGTCGGATTTATCGCAACTTATCCATTCCGACTTTAGTTGAACATTCTATTGCTCGTGCAGAAGGAATTCTCGCAGCTAACGGAGCTCTGTGTGTGAAAACCGGAAAATATACCGGACGTTCACCCCATGATAAATATATTGTGGATGAACCCAAAAGTCGAGATGAAATTCACTGGAGCAAAATGAATGTTCCCATCCCAGAATTTAATTTTGATCGGTTGCGTCGTCGAGTGCGGTCTTATGTTCAAGGACGGGATTTATATATTTTTGATGGTTATGTTGGTGCTGATCCTCAATATCAATATGGTGTCCGAGTGATTACAGAACGAGCTTCTCAAAGTTTATTTGCTCAACAATTGTTTATTCGTCCCACCATCGAACAACTCAAAACCCATCACGCTGATTTTACCGTAATTGCCGTTCCAGGGTTACACGCAGATCCTGAAGATGATGGTATTAATAGTGAAGCCTTTATCGTTCTGAATTTATCTAAAAAAATGGTAATTATTGGGGGATCTAAATATGCCGGAGAAATCAAAAAATCCGTATTTTCCCTGATGAATTACTTCATGACCAAAGCGGATGTTTTACCGATGCACTGTGCCGCCAATATGGATGCAGAAGGACACACCGCCCTATTTTTTGGCTTATCAGGAACCGGAAAAACCACCCTCTCGGCTGACCCCCAACGCTATTTAATTGGGGATGATGAACATGGTTGGTCAGAACGTGGAGTGTTTAACTTTGAAGGGGGTTGTTATGCCAAAACCATTAAACTCCGTCGGGAACAAGAACCGCAAATTTGGGATGCAATTCGCTTTGGTGCCTTAATGGAAAATGTGGTTTTAGATCATGACACCCGTTTTCCTGATTATGATGATGGTAGTTTAACTGAAAATACCCGTGTTGCCTATCCGGTAGACTATATTCCTAATGCGGTGATTCCGGGAATTGGTCGCCATCCGAAGACGATAATTTTCTTAACAGCAGATGCCTTTGGTGTGTTACCTCCGATTGCCAAACTGACGAAAGAACAGGCGATGTATCACTTCATGTCCGGTTATACCAGCAAAGTCGCCGGAACAGAACGGGGAATTAAAGACCCAGAAGCGACGTTTTCGGCCGGATTTGGCAAATGTTTCTTACCCTTAGCGGCGTCGGTGTATGCCAAATTATTAGGGAAACGTTTAGAAGAACACCCCGAAACCCACGTCTATTTAGTTAATACAGGTTGGTCGAGTGGCGCCTACGGCGTCGGACAACGAGTTCCCATCGCCTATACTCGCGCCATGGTGTCGGCGGCGGTGAATGGAACCTTAGACGATGTAATCTTCCATCCCCATCCGATTTTCAAAGTGTTAGTTCCCGAAACAATTCCAGGAATTCCCAATGAAATTTTAGATCCGGTGAAAACCTGGAAAAATCCCCAAGATTATGAAACACAAGCGAAACAATTAGCTCAGTTATTTGTGGAAAACTTCAAGAAATTTGAGGGATCTCCTGACAGTGTTCTGGAAGCACAGCCTAATATTAATTAAGTTAACCCGTAGTGAGGGCTTTAGCCCTCAATTCTATTAATCCCTTTGCTGTTGGAGCGGAGGGGTTTTTAGTTTTTGAGTTGTTAAAGTTACGAATGTTTATTTTTTCCCGTTCAATAGCATTGACAATTATTAAAGAAGAAATTATGGTTGTGACCTCGGTTTAAATTAGGAAAGCAAAGATAACATATAACATCGCCACGAATAACTGTACAACCATCACCGGGATGCCATAGCGGAGAAAGGTTTTAAAGGAAATTGTCCGTCCATGTTGTTCGGAAATTCCGGCGGCGACAATATTAGAAGAAGCTCCCACTAACGTCCCATTTCCGCCTAATGTAGCTCCAAACATCATAGCATAAAATAGCGGTAATACTTCCGGGGGAAACTGTCCACTAAAAGCCGGGTCAAGCACTTCTGCACCAACAAATCCGACATTAACTAAATATTGTTTTAACAGAGGAACCATCGCCACCACTAAGGGAATATTAGGCACAACACTAGAAATAATCCCTACTGTTAATAACAATAAAATTGAACCTAGAGCGATATTTTTTCCTAAAATAATTGCTAGAAATCCCGATAAATTGTTAATTATTCCGGTTTTTTCTAATCCCCCAATTAAAACAAAAATTGACATGAAGAAAATTAAGGTGCTCCAGTCTAAATCTCGCAAAATATTATTAACGGTATCAATTTTACTATGATGAGCTAACAATAATGCTAAAGCTGCACCTAATAACGCCACCGCCGCCGGAGAAATGGGAACGGGTAAGGTTTCTCCAATTACAAAAAAGGTTAAAACAAAGACCATAATTAACCCACCCATCGCTAAAGTCCGAGGATGATTAATTTTAGGATGAGGTAAATCTTCTAAATGTTCAAATTTGGTATTCCAAGTTTTACGAAATAAAATTGGCAGTAAAATTACGACACTGATGACGGCTAATGCTCCCCCAATACTCAAGCGTTGTAGGTAGTCCACAAAACTAATATTAATCGCATCTCCGACAATAAAAGTCGCGGGATCTCCCACTAAAGTTAATAATCCTGAACTATTAGCGATGAAAACCATTAAAATTAATAAAGGCACAAAATCAATCCCTAAATCCTGAGCAATGGGGGGAATTAAAGGCGCTAATAACATCACCGTTGTAGCGTTGGGTAACATCGCACAAATGGGGGTAGTTAACGCCACAATTCCTAATAGTAACCGTTTACCTTCTCCCTTCGCCATCCAAATCATTTTAACGGCTAAATAATCAAAAACTTTAGTCGGTTCAAAGGCACGAACTAAAACCATCACCCCAAAAAACAAGGCTAAAGTTGCATAACTTCGACTGATATAACTAACAGCTTCGGCTAAGGTCATGACGTGGAAAAAAATCAGGAGGAGAGCGCCTAAAAACGCTGCAATGGTGAGGTGTAACCATTCCCCCATGATTAAAATAATCACCCCAACAAAGATGATTCCAGCAATTAAAGCATCCATTGTTTTTATTGATAATAGGGGTTTAAAACAAATATAGCAATCCGTGTAGGATTTGTGAAAAAATCCTGTAGGGGTTTAGTCTCCAAACCCAGGCAGAAAGAGGGTTTGGAGACCAAACCCAGACAATAAAATATGACAACCTCTTTAGGATTGCTAGAGAGATATAAAAATTAATTAATTGTTTTAATGGTATCACATATTTCCCAAAATAACAATAATTTTTAGTGATTAATGAGTTGGTTTTTCTGCTGGAGAAACAGAGTTTATTTTTGCGGTGAAATTGATCGACTTCGATAAGGTTTGATCCTGTATTTTACCCATGAATATTTTTTCTTTAAATTCTCCTGTGAGTGTTAATTGATTAGGATTTTGGGAGAGATCTGATGAACAGAATAATAACGGATTTGAATTTCCTGATAGTATCATTTCTTGCCCCTTAAACTTGCCATGTAATGCGATTTTATCCAGATTATGTTCGGTTTTTTCTTGTGCTAAATGAGCAAAAATATAAATTCCTGATTGTTCAATTTTTAAAGTTAAATCTTTGTCTTTTAAACAGTTGGGAGGGGTGTCAAACTTTAGAGAATAATCACCTCCAATAGTGACAGGTGCTTTTAATTGGCTTTCTCCATAGGCTGTAACGCCTTTAAAGAGAAGCAATACTGAACCAATCATGGTTCCATAAAAAGCTAAGGATTTTAAATTAAAATGGTTGTGCATAGTTCGATAATAATTGGATGACGAGGTTAGGAATTAATTGGTTGTTGTAATAATGATTCGAGGTGGGAGGTAACTTGAGAATAACTCCGAGTAATCAGTAAAGATGAATGACAATCTTGAGCCAGTTGATCGGTATACCTTCCTAAAGTTTGTCGTTCAATTCCCCAGGTGCGACTGGTACCGGCAATGGTTAAATCTACGGTTTTTGAAGCTTCAATTACCGCTTGAATGGGATTAGTATCTTGCAGTCGAATCAGTTGTAAACGGGATTTAATTCGGGCAGGTAATACATCAATCATGTTCCGTAATTCATAGCTTAATTCTTCCTCTGGTTCATTGGATGTCACTAGAATTTTTAAGTAACAATTGGGGTCATTGAACATCATTCTTAAGGCTAAAGTCAACCCTAAATCATCGTGAATATTAGAAGAATAGGCCACTAATAAAGACTGAATTTGTTGCTGTTCTTTATTGACAAATACGGCGACATCTGTGGGAGAGGTATTCAAAATTTTACCAACTCTTCCGCCTAAACGATTATCACTGAAGGCGGGACGATGCCAACCCACTAATATTAAATTAGCTTGATCTGCTAGGGCAATTTCTCCGGTTTCTTTCGCCACATCCTGGGCTATGCGGATAATCGGATAAACCCTTTGTCTGAGTTCAGGAGGTTCTAAACTTTGAATTAATTCTTCTAAACGTTGTTGTTGTTCAGCCATTAAGCGATTAGCTTCATCTGGCGTACTTTGAAATAGATAATCTTCGTCTAGTTCGATTAAACTTAAGGGATGAACCACCGCCGGGGGTTTTCCGGCGATCGCTAAAGCTAATTGTACTAATTCTTTTTGCGTATTGGGATTCGCAACAGGAACTAAAACTCGATAAGTAGGGGTAAGGGGTTGAGCATCTGTTGTTTGAAGTTCTGGTTCAATCACATCGAGTTTAATTAACTCTTTGGGATAGGTTATTTCTAATAATGGCGAAGTCATAAAGGTTGTGACTAATGCCATTATTACTAACAGGGTAAATAGTAACGGTGAAATCACCCCAAAACTTAAGCCAATATTCAGAACAATGAGTTCGGTTAATCCCCTCGTATTCATTAACCAACCTAACGCGGAGGCTTCGCGTTTTTCAATTCCACTAACTCGCGCGGCGACATAAGTTCCGACATATTTGCCAATAATTGCAACCGCAATCACTAACCCGCATAATAACCATAATTCAGGACGATTAAGTAAGCCAATTTCTGTGCGTAATCCACTGTAAGCGAAGAAAATTGGCAATAGGAAAATTAAGACAAAATCTTCGGTTTTTTCGGCTATCTCTCGAACTAAACCTGGATCTTTCGGCATCACCGCACCGACTAAAAAGGCTCCAAAAATCAGGTGAATTCCAATCAATTCTGTAATTAAGGCAGAAGCTACTACCCCCATATAAATCCAAGCTAAAACCCATTGGGTGAGTCGCCCTGTCCGTTGATAATGGATGGAGAGTTTTTGTAATAACCACCGCCCTGCGGTTGCCATTAAAATAATATAGAGAATTGATGCAATAATGGTGGGAAATGCCCCAGATATACTGTTAGTTCTTGTGACTGCGATCGCTAATGCTAATAAACACCAGGCGGTGACATCATCAACGGCGGCACAAGTTAACGCTAAGGTTCCTAAACGAGTTCCTTGTAAATTATTTTCTGTAATAATTCTTGCTAAAACGGGAAACGCTGTAATCGATAAAGCCGAACCTAAAAATAAGGCAAAGGCTGTGAATGAAACACTATTATTAGAAACAATTGGATAAAGAATTAACGCGGTCGAAATCCCTAATGCAAAGGGAACAATAATACTAACATGAGAGATTAAAATCGCCTTTTCTAGTTGCCCACTCAAATATTTAGGGTTCAGTTCCAACCCAATTAAAAACATGAAGAAAATTAGTCCAATTTGTGATAAAACATTTAAGTAGGACAGCGTTTCAGGCGGAAATAAAGCGGTCATCACATTAGGAGCAATTAACCCTAATAACGATGGCCCTAACATGATTCCGGCAATAATTTCTCCAATCACTAAGGGTTGTTTAATGCCACGACAGACTAACCCCATTAATCGGGATAATCCAATCACTATTAAGACTTGCAGGAGAACTAAAATCGCAGGGTGCATAGTCAGCCTCAAATTTGGAGAACACAAAAGTTAAGAGGGATTAATGTTTGTTAATCCTCGCACTCATTAAATTTTAGGATGGCTAATTCAGGCTGTGATTACTCAAAATTGGCAAACCACTCAATTTAGCCATCTGCATGACTTTAGCACAATGTTCAGAATGTGTCTTGCTCCATTGTTCAACACCGTCATGGCTTGAACATGATTGAATCACAGAGCCTTGTTGTAAGGTTAGCATACCATATTGATTGAATTTTGTCTATCAATATTAATCAAAAACGCCCTGAACTTTACATTCAAGGCGCTAATGGTTCGATTAATTCGATGAAATTAAGATAAAATTCGTTGAACAGTGGTGCGATAGGAATTGCTATCTAATCCATCACCAGAATTAACTAAACTTGGATCTAACATTTGTTGCATGGCAGAAATGCGATCGCGGGTAGCCGGATGAGTGCTGATAATTGTTGGAGGAGAACCACTTTGTAATAGTTTGGTCATAAAATCAACGGCGCCTCGTGGTGCATAACCTGCACGGGCTAGGGTCGCTAAACCCATGCGATCGGCTTCATATTCGGCTTCACGGCTTTTAGGACGGTTTAAGGCGAGTTCTACCCCAATTTGAACTAATTTATTTCGATCCACTCCAGCGGCTGTCGCTACCCCCGCAGCAACGGCAGATTGACGCATTTGTTTAATCGCATGACGCCCCGCAATATGTCCGATTTCATGGGCCATGACACTGGCTAATTCCGCTTCATTATCGGCGGCGGCAATTAACCCAGTATTGACATAAACAAACCCCCCCATTGTGGCAAAGGCATTAACATTATGATCATCAATCACTTGAAAAGTATAGGGAATATTGGGGCGATCGCTGGCTTGGGCTAAACGTTGACCAATTTGATTAATATAGTTTTGAGCTTCTGGGTTGCGAAATAATTTAACTTGCTTGGTGAGTAATTCTTGATTAATTTGCTCTCCAATTGCCACTTCTTGGCGTGCCGATAAATTCGATAATTGGATAACTTGAATTCCGCGAAAAATTAACTCCGGTAAAGGAATTGCTAAAGTGGCAACCGTTGAACTCAATAAAATACTCAGAGTAACGGTTATTGAAATCAAAGGATACAACCAACGATGACGGAAAGATCGGTTAATTGAAAAGCGTTTTAACATAGTGAGTGCGTGTGAGAATTTACAGGTTAGATGTAGAAAATAAAAGTGGGAGTGTATTCTAATCTATAGACGCAGATTATAGAAACCGGGTTTCTAAACGTTATCTGTGAGTCTCCATCAAGTTTTATGGAGAAACCCGGTTTCTGAAGATTGGAGAAACCCGGTTTGTGAGCTAAACTGACCAAGTGGCTAAATAAGCATCATTCCCTCCTAATGGATTAGGATTAATAGCATTAGTTGTTGTGGGAACAGAGGGTTGTGTTACTGTTCCCACAATTACCGCTTGACCCTTCGCAACGGTAAAACCATTCACACTTCCTTTAGCGCCATCTGCGTCACCCGTTTGGGTTAAAGGAGTCCAGAATTTTCGGACAGTATAATCAGCCGATAGTCCTAACACGGTCATTTCTCCCAAGGTATAAGCACCAACGGGTTGACTATTAATGGTTTTAGAGGGACGATTTTGCACTTGAAAAGCGGAAGATCCTCCTATATATACATTACCAAATTCATCAGCCGTAATCGAATTGGGGGTAAAACTATTCGCGCCTGTGCTCGTGCGGGTGACAATAAATTGACCTTGATCTATTGTTCCCGTATTGGGATTAATTTTGCTATGAAAGGTGAAAGACCCCGCACCCGCACCGGAGAAATTATTAAAAGAATCCACATTAACTAGGGTAGCTAAGGTTTGAGTAATGGTTTGACCATTGCGTTGAAAAACGTTATTTCCTCCGTCGGTTTTTCCTAAGAAATAGAGTCCGCCATCTTGACCAATAATAATGCGTTCTCCGCTTGTATCTGCACCTAAGTTCTGTCCGGTGACTTCAGAAGCACTAAAGTCCCAGGTTTTCCATAATAAATTGAGCGAAGAATCAAACCCTCGTAAAAAGGGAGTTTTTAAATTACTGCTAACTTGATTATACCCCGTAACAAAGACTTTTTTGGTTGTTGGGTCAATAGCAATATCCGCCGGATTAACATTGGTTCCCATTAAGGTTGTGCTAGTTAATAAGGTTCCGGTCGGACTCCATAAGCTGACGGTATCGGTACTATTATTTAAAGTAGCAACTGTACCATCGTTAGCGATCGCTACTCGATTAAAATTACCCGGTTGTGACCATAAAACCGTATTGGCGGTGGGGTTATAAACTTTAATTCCAAAATCCCCAACGGTCACAATTTCCCCACTATCTCGCTCCACATCTAAATCATTAACAACTCCTCCTAATGGGGTATTCGATAATGGAGCAGTATTACCATTTTGTAACCGTTGAATTTCTCCGACACCGTTAAAATTACCCGCCACAATAATATTATTATCAACGGGCGAAATTTCCACCGATGCCGCGCTATCATTTCCAGTAGTTCCTAAATAGGTGGCACTATTTAACTGGAGATTATCACTGGGATCATTATCAATAATTTGCAATATTGCGGTGTTTTGGGTTCCAACTATTGCGGTTCCTGCGGTTAGGGTTAAACCTAAATCAACGGTTTCCGTAGGTTCAAAGATTGTATCATCAATCACCGGAATTGTAATCGTTTTTGGGGTTATATCTCCATCAGGAAATGTTACTGTTAGGGGAGTATTGGTATAATCTGAAATAGCTGTTGCCGTTCCATCCGTTGGGGTAATTTGTGCTGTAACTAAACCGTTACTTCCTCCCGTGCGGTTAAGGGTAATGGTATTAACAGATGTACCATTCTCATTAATACTAAAATTCCCACTATTAAAGGCAATAATACCCGAATTCGCCAGATCATTTTCGACAATTGTGATAGTAGAAGTGGTGAGTGTTCCTAATGTTGCTCCTCCGGTAATATTACTTAAATTGAGATTAAAGGTTTCATTACCTTCAACTAAGGTATCATCGAGAATATTAACCCCAAAGGTTTGACTGGTTTCTCCCGCAGCAAAGGTTAATGTTCCTGATGTAGCAGTATAGTCATTTCCGGCGATCGCATTTCCATTACTGGTGGCATAATTCACCCCAACAATGCCATCAGTTCCCCCAGTACGGTTAACAGTTACAGTTGCTATTCCGGCATTTTCATTAATATCAATATTGCCAATACTAAAAGCTAACGTTCCAGGGTTTGTTAAGACGTCATTGTCTAAAATCGTTAAAGTTGCACTAGATTGAGTTCCTAATACAGCATTCCCAATAATATTACTGAAACTTAGATTAACGGTTTCATCTCCTTCAACTAAGGAGTCATCCACAATGGGAATTGTAACGATTTTTGGGGTTGTATCTCCATCCGTAAAGTTAACAGCAATGGGACTATTATTATAGTCATCCGGTGCGGTTGCTGTGCTATTATTAAGATTAACTGTAACTCCAACATTTCCAACACTATTCCCTGTCCGAGTTACACTCACATCGAATTGAGATGTGCCATTTTCATTAACACTAAAATTAGCACCACTAAACGCTAAGATACTCAGAGGTGTTGGCGTTGGCGATGGGGTCGGTACTGGAGTTGGTGTGGGTGATGGAGTCGGTATTGGAGTTGGGTCGGGAGTTGGTGTGGGTGATGGGGTCGGTACTGGCGTTGGTGTGGGTGATGGAGTTGGTACAGGGGTTGGGTCGGGTGTGGGTGATGGGGTCGGTACAGGGGTTGGGTTAGGAGTTGGGTCTGGAGTTGGTGAGGGTGTGGGTACAGGGGTTGGGTCGGGGGTTGGTGATGGGGTCGGTATTGGAGTTGGGTCGGGGGTTGGTGATGGAGTCGGATCAGAACCCTTGAAGATAAAATCATCAGAAGTGAGACTATTGCTATTTACATTTTTGATAATTGCCAAATATTCATTAGAATTTTTATCCTGAATAATCGTATCATTGATATATTGTCCTGTTCCTTGATTAATATTCAAACCACTAAAAGTCAAATCTTCTAATAATCCAATAGAATCTTGATTTAAGCTAAAATCTTCGATAATATCAGCATCAGCCAGAGCGACTCCTCCCATCGTTTTCCCAATATAAAATAGATCATTTCCGTCTCCACCCGTTACCGTATCTGCGCCAAAATCTCCATAGAGAATATCATCTCCAAAATCACCGAATAATTGATCATTACCGTCTCCTCCTGTGACTAAATCATTCTCTTTTCCCCCATAAATTATATCGTTATCCTGATTTCCAAATAATGTATCTTCACCGCGATCGCCAAAAATTAGATCATTCCCCCCATCTCCAAAAATCTGATCCAAATCTTGACCTCCTGCTAAAGTATCCTGATCTTGACCCCCATAAAGACTATCATTTCCTTGATTTCCAAAAATCAGATCTGCTTGTTGATTTCCTCCTAAAATATCATTTCCCTCTAAACCATAAACAGTATCATTTCCAGCTAAAGCAAAAATATTATCCTGAAACCCTGTACCCATAATTAAATCTGCATTAGCGGTGGGTAGAGAATTCATTTCCATAGCAGTGATCGGTGTAGAATTTCTTCCCACAGGAACATTAATTCCTAAAGGAAAAGATAATGTTTGAGGATCGGGAATTATCATCTGGGACGAACTGAAGAATAAATTTCCCGAATTATAATTGTTAAGACTCATGATCAAATTTTCCTCTCAAAAACTCATAATGCCTATACTATTTTTTCAAGATTTCTCAAATTAATCAGGAAAATCTTAAACTAAATTCGATCAATAATTAGCAGAGGTAAAGATCGGTTAAAGTCTAATTTACAAAGGAATTTTATGAATACCAAAGACGAGTTTTAGTGGTTAAAAGTTCCTCAAATTTAGTTTGTGTTAATCAGAATAAGTTATTTTTTAAAAGTGAATTAATATACATCAATTTTTGAGATTTCCGTATTTTTAGGGATACTGAGTTATCAATTGCATCTCTAATTCCTCAAAAATACGGATTAAGTTAACCAAGTCTCTCAAAATTCGCCTACAGTTCATCAGTACATCGACAGAGATTAACAAAATTTGAGAGAATTGACCCATAACCAATTAAAATAGGATCTTAGTGAAAACCAGTATTGAAATAATAATGAAACTTGATAGCAATCAACCCAATTTAGGACAGCAAAGTTGGCAAAGTCAGTTAGATCAGTTTGTGAAAGCTAACCGTCAGGAATTAGCCGCCTTAGCTTGGGGTTTACACTTACAATGGGGAGAACAAGCGGATACCCTGGGAATTGATCTCAAACCCACCCCCCATTTTGTTGCTTGTCCGAAATCTGCCATTGAACAACTCAATGAAAGTGTTCAAAATCGCTTACAAGAAATCTTAGGAATTGTAGATGGGTATCAACCGGAAAAAGAAGTATTAATGATTGGAATTGGTTTTGATCATGTCCAATTAATTTATTTTGAATCTAATCCGACTCCTCCCGACTGTTTTCAACAAGTAGGAAAAGATGTGGATAGTTTATTAAAACAGTTAGAAGATTCTATGAATCAAATGATAAAATTGTAGAAGCATATTAGGTGTCGGGTTTACTTGTTTCTGGGTAGAACATAGAAATGACTTTGAGGAGGCTCTATCTCCAGTTAAAACTTTTGCTGGTGTTATCACCATAAGTTCGGGAGAGCCTTCATTGAAAATAGGGAACCAGGGGAAAGAATAGCTTACAATTTCATCGTTAAACTAATCCGTTTTAACTTTTCGTTAATTTCCATCACCCGCACTTTTACCACTTGTCCAACTTTAACAAATTTATTCGGATCATCGACAAATTGATCAGCGAGTTGGGAAATATGAACTAAGCCATCTTGATGCACTCCAATATCAACAAATGCACCAAAAGCAACTACATTCGTCACACTTCCTTCTAATTCCATGCCTATTTTTAAATCGGATATTTCTTTAATTCCTTCTTTGAACGTGGCATATTTGAACTCCGCACGGGGATCTCGTCCAGGTTTTTCTAATTCGCTGATAATGTCTTTTAAGGTCGGAATTCCAATCTTATCGGTGACATATTTATCCAGTTTAACGGATTTAATTTTATCCTTAAATTGACTAATATTATTCAGCGTAACCCCTACATCTTTCGCCATGACTTCGACAACTGCATAACTTTCTGGGTGCACGGCGGTATTATCTAAAGGATTAACACCCCCTCGAATTCTTAAAAATCCCGCCGCCTGTTGAAACGCTTTAGGGACTAATTTTGCAACTTTTAATAATTCCTTACGGGTTTTAAAGGCTCCATTTTCATTGCGATAATTGACAATATTTTGAGCAACTGTTGGGGTAATTCCTGAAACAAAGGTTAATAATTCTTTGGAGGCGGTATTTAATTCTACTCCCACATAGTTAACACAACTTTCGACGGTATCATCGAGTTTTTTCTTCAATAATTTCTGATCGACATCGTGTTGATATTGTCCCACACCAATCGATTTTGGATCAATTTTAACTAATTCTGCTAAGGGATCTTGTAACCGTCGTCCGATACTAATTGCACCCCGCACCGTTAAGTCTAAATCGGGGAATTCTTGTCGCGCCACATCACTTGCAGAATAAATCGATGCACCGGATTCATTCACCATGACTTTTATCGGTTTGCGGTCTAATTTAGTGATAATTTCTGTTATAAATTCATCGGTTTCTCGTCCGGCGGTTCCGTTTCCAATGGCGATTAATTCTATTTTATATTTTTCAATCAGTTGTTTAATTTTTTTCGCAGCATCTTGACGTTGACCTTCCGCTTGATAGGGGAAAATGGTATGATATTCACAGAACTTTCCGGTTTCTGATAACACTGAAACTTTGCATCCTGTTCTAAATCCTGGGTCAATGGCTAAGGTGGGTTTCATTCCCGCAGGTGAGGCGAGTAATAATTCTCTTAAATTCGCTTCAAAGGTTTTAATTGATTCTAAATCGGCGTAGGCTTTGCGATCGTTTCTAACTTCACTCATTAACGATGTTTTCATTAACCGATTAAAGGCATCTTTTAACATCGGTTGATAAAATTTTCTAATGATCGGATTTTTGGTTTTAATTTCCTGAGATTCTAAATAAGATAAAACAAAATCCTCATCAAATTCAATTTCTACTTTTAAGATTCCTTCCGTTTCTCCCCGAAATAAAGCTAACAGATTATGGGGTTTAATATCCTGTACGTTTTCTCGATATTGGCGATACATTTCAAACTTGGTGCTTCCTTCGGAATGGTCATCTTTTACTAGGGAAGCAAATACTCCTTTCCTCATCAAATAATCCCGTAAATAGGCTCGTAAATTCGCTTTCTCGGACACCATTTCTGCTAAAATATCAGAAGCACCATTTAAGGCTTCTTCAACGGTTTTAACGCCTTTTTCTTCAGAAATATATTTTTCGGCTTCCGCTTCTAAAGCAACGGTTAGGGAATTGGGTTGATTAAAATTAGCAATAAATTGAGCTAGGGTTTCTAATCCTTTTTCTCTCGCAACGGTGGCGCGAGTTCTGCGTTTAGGTTTATAGGGTAAATATAAATCTTCTAGTTCCGTTTTCTGTAAACAGATTTCAATTTTTTCTCGCAGTTCATCGGTGAGTTTATCTTGAGATGCGATCGCTTCTAAAATACTTTTTTTCCGGTCTTCTAATTCCGTTAAATAGGTATAACGTTCCGAAAGATCCCGCAGTTGAATTTCATCTAATAAACCCGTGATTTCTTTCCGATATCGCGCTACAAAAGGAATGGTTGCCCCCTCAGAAAACAGTTGTAGGGCGTTTTCTACTTGGAAGGGTTTAAGAGACAGTTCTTGAGCTAGGATTTGAGGAATATTCGACATGAGAAGCGAAATTAAATTAAGTTTTGTCTATTGTTGATTATACCATATTTAATTGAATTGTGTAAAATCTCCTTTTTCTTTCGGATGAGTATTATTTATGTTATAATTAACAGACTTTTAAACAAAAGGGTTAATGCGATGGAAACTTTATCTCAAAACAACACTTTATATGAACAAGATTATTATTTATGGTTACTTCAAACCTCTAAATTATTGCAAGAAGGCAAGTGGAATCAGGTGGATATTAATAATTTAATTGAGGAAATTGATAGTATGGGAAGAAGTGAGAAAAAAGAAGTAAAAAACCGCCTAATTGTATTAATTGAACATTTATTAAAGTTAAACTATTGGCAAAGCGAAAAAGAATATAATGCTAGAGGATGGCGCAATACCATTGTAGAACAACGATTACAAATGAATTTATCCTTAGAAGATAGTCCCAGTTTAAGGAATTTGTTAGATGAAATATTCCTTGATTGTTATGATAAAGCTAGAATCTATACGTTACAAAAATATCAACTACCCATTGATTTATTTCCCCTTGAATCGCCCTTTTCTTTAGAAGATATTATCAATTCTAATTATTTACCCTAATTATCAAATTTCTAAGCATTATTCTATCTACACCGTAGGGTGCGTAAGCGCAGCGCACGCAGCACATAAGCTGTTTAGCATTTAAACGATATAATTTAGCGAGGACGCTGATAAATCCTAGCGAGTGAGGACGCTCGCACTGCACTACTTGTACCTATCTGTTGATTCCACTGCATTAGCTGTTAATATTGATCATGGAGCGCAAATATTTGAAGTGCAATGTATGGGATGCCATGCGGAGGGAGGAAATATTGTAAGACGGGGAAAAAACCTTAAATAAAAAAGATTTAGAACATAATCATGTTGATACCTTAGATACAATTTCATCCTTAGTTAGTAATGGTAAAAATAATATGTCTGCTTACAAAGATCGGTTAACGGAAGTGGAAATTCAAGCGGTTTCTGCTTATGTTTTAGAACAGGCGGAAAAGAATTGGAAAAATTAACAAAAGCTGGGTTTCTGAACGATAAATCTTGATTTTATCCCTAAATAATAGCCCGAAACCCAGTTTCTTAAGCAATTTCAATGTTAATTTTTAATTCTGCCATCTTCTAAGGTCAAAATCCGATCAGCTACATCCATAATTCGAGGATCATGTGTCACCATTAACACCGTAGTATTTCCTTGTTTTGCTAAGGTTCTCAACAGATCAATTACTCCCCGACCACTGGTAGAATCTAAGGCGGCTGTAGGTTCATCCGCCATAATTAATGGAGGTTCTCCTGCTAAAGCTCGCGCCACAGCAACCCGTTGTTTTTGACCCCCTGATAAATCCTGGGGTAACAGATGAATTTTATCCTCTAAACCCACTTGTTCTAAACGGGTTTTCGCTTCTTCTCTGGCAACTTTTTTCCGAATTCCTTTAAGATGCAGAGCTAATTCCACATTTTCTAAAGCCGTTAAAGCGGGGAATAAATTAAAGCCTTGGAAAATAAACCCAATATTATGTAAACGAAACTCTGCTAATTGAGTCCGAGACAATTTTGTAATTTCTTCACCCAATAAAAAGACTCGTCCAGCAGTCGGCGTTAAAAGTCCTGCAATAATGGATAGTAATGTTGTTTTACCCGATCCACTTGGCCCCACCAACAGTTGAATATCACCTTGTTCGACTTCTAAATTAATATTTTGCAGGACTTGAACCGTTTGTCGCCCCGATTTATAAGCCATTTTCACACGACAAGCTTGGATTCCAATCGGCTTAACTTTAGCATTCGGTGAATAGTATGTAGCCTGATTGGGGGATATAGTGGATTTTGCCTCGCTAACTTGAGTGCGTATCATCGTTCCAAATTAATTATGATGTGGGCTTCTAACAAAAATTGACGGGTCTAATAGACTAATTACAAGGGTATATTGTCAGTTTACTGAGGAAATCGAGTAATTCCAGAGAGGAAGTGCTGAACATGAACTATCCTGAACAGTTTAGTATTACTATTCTAAGCTCAAAAGTCCCCAAAGCTTGTGATCAGACTCAATCCTTCCCTCAAACATTAATCACATCAAGCTTTAAACACAATCACCGGATCAACTTTGGTGACTTTCTGAATGGCGAAAAATGCCGACCCCGTACACATCGCAACCGTTAACCCCAATACCCCTAAAGCGGATAACGGGGTAATTAAAATCAAAATTCCTTGGGTCGCACTGGCCCAGGATGCTACGCCTAAACAGAGGGCCATACCTGGAATATAACCTAAAACCGCCATCCAGAGGGCCTGCTCTAAAATAATCCCGTAGATCACCCAGTCGGACGCTCCCATCGCCTTCAGGGTTCCAAATTCCTTTAAGTGGTCAGTAACGGAGGAATAAAGGATTTGTCCGACAACCACCATCCCGACTAATATTCCCACCGCCGCGCCTAAACTGAGAACAAATCCAACTCCGGTGCGTTTTTGCCAAAAAGTTTGCATCACCATAGACATTTCTTCACGGGTAAAAACCTGGACATCATCGGGTAAAGCATCCTCTAGTTTTTGCTTCAGTTGGGTCAAATCTTCACCGGGTTTTGCCTTAATTAAAACATAAGTGATCGGATCAGCTAAATTTAACGCTCTTGGGGGAGGAAGATTCGCAATTTTTTGATTAGAGGATTGATCTTCATAACTTTGAGTACATTGTAAATCCTCATTTTGAACTTGACACAGGGTTTGGGTTTTTACAGGACTATTAACATAAGCATTGGCATTTCTTAAAGAGGTGAACACAAAGCTATTGCTAACAATTGATTGAGTTCCTTGAGTAATTCCTCCTAATTTTGCTTCTAATCCTCCAAGCTTGGCAATATCACCGATATTTTTAATTTTGAGAGCGTCTAATTTGCTCTCATCAATCATAATTGTATAAGGTTTTTTTAAAGCATTGGCATCTCCTTTTATAATATTCCAAGGAGCAAATAATTCTCCCTCTGGATCGGAGCCAACCACCGTAACCGCATGAATTTTATTCTCTAGGGGATCACGCCAACGCGCATTTCTAAAAATAAAAGCTTCGGCTCGTTCAACGCCAGAAACCGTCTGAGATTGGGTCATCCGTTCTAAAGAAATTGGCATGGTCAACTCTAAGTGAATCATGTCTTTGGAGGCGATCCAAATATCCGCTTTCGAGTGATCAATTAATATCGAGGAAGACTGAATAAACCCCGTTAAAATCCCATTTTGAATGGTGACTAAACTGACAGCAAACATAATCCCAGCTTGAGCTACCAAAAAACGGGGAATATCTTCAAATAGGTTTTTTCGAGCCAGAGAAGCCATAGGTTAGGAGAGCAGGGGGAGCAGGGGGAGCAGGGGGAGGTAGGATAACCTTTGTAGAGACGTGCCATGGCGTGTCTCTAATCAATACCCCTATTGTAAGCTGTTAATCATCTAAATCAGGACTTACGCAATTACGCTATATATACTAATTATTAAAATCCGCTAGGACTGAAGTGTAGAGTACAGTTAGTGGATATCTGAAATGTGCTAATGTTGAGACAGTGCTTTATTTTCATGAAAAAACGTGACGGCAAATTCAACTCCAAACGCAAAATGCTTAATTTGGAGGAATGCAATTTTCAAGACCTTTCAAACCTGGCATCACAAGCGCAGTATGGCGGAAATCCCGAACATAAAATGAATCCAGGTGATTTCAAACTTACGCCCCCTAGTTCTCCTAGACAAAGTAAGTCCCTTTGTGACTCCGTTAAGGTTTTCACCAGAAAGGAAGCTCTAGCTCTGCTGAGAAAAGGCATTAAAAATGGATTAGTTAGCGATCGCGTTGTAGGTCAGTGGCCCAAAAATGTTTGGTCTGTCATGGATGATGAGACTCTACTAGAAGCACAGCTTGAGTCGTGTGAGAAAGGAGCGTATCATGGCTATCCTCTGCCAAAAGAAGATCCTTTCTATGAAGAGGTAATCAAGCAATGGAGGATTCGGAGTGAAAGAGCTAACTCTTAATTTTGACTGGTTGCCTAATGGTAATAATTCTCCCGAAATTGAGCAGACTATGGGTATGTTTAGTTTCCAAGCGGGAGAAGTCAATCTGACTGAGAATCAGGATATTTGGTCTCAAAAGATTGATCCTACTGTTTTCGTTTCTGCCTATCCCCTGGCATCGTGGATGGCTTCTTCGTGGTGGAGATTACTGTTCGAGCCTCTTCCTGCAAGAAGTAAGCCCTCGGTTGATTGGAGAATGGCCCATGAATTAACAGCATCCAATCAAGGGTTTATTTGGCCCACAGTTATATTCGCTTCAGATACTAAATCTATGCAAATATGGGCTACTTCATCCGATTCTACTGAGAAACAATCAGTCAGATATATAAATGGTCTCGATCATCCAGTCTCGGAGAATTTCCTTGAATTTGATAAAATAGCCGCCGCATTCATTGAGTCTGTTATATCCCGTCTTAATCAAACAGGAGTTCATGGCACGTCTTTAGCTCACCTTTGGGAAGAAGTTCAAGAAGAACGATCTGACCCATATTCAACAATGTACCGTCGTTGTGAAGCTGAATTGGGCTTTGATCCCGATGAATGTCCTGATGAGATTGTGGAAGATGCTCTTGTTCTCGCTAAACAAATGGGAAATGAAACGCTTTCTGAACTAGCTCCTACTTGCGGCAAAGAATCATCAGAAACCAGACCCTTCAGCGCAATTAAAGAACTGATCGAATCCTCTGGCCTCAAAGGAAAGCCCGTTAATTTGAGTAATTTGCCTGTAAGTCAAGAGGCGATGAAAGCACCTTGGCAACAAGCAAAGGAAGTTGCATCTTTTGTGCGTAAGGAAATTGGCAACGAAGAAAACCCTATCACCAACAATATCCTTTGCGATTTGCTTGGTCTACAGGAATCTGAATATGATGCGTGGCAGCCTCCAAAACGTCAACCTATCTCAGTTGCAGTTCCATTAGAGGAAGATGGGTTTTATTATCATCCCAGAAAAAGATATCCAACTGCCAAAAGATTTGAATTTGCTAGGCTCTTATGTGATTATTTGCTTTATGGCAATGATGGAAAATCATGGCTTGCCAGCACGGATATCAAAACATCAAGGCAAAAATATCAGCGCGCTTTTGCGGCAGAGTTTCTTTGTCCCGTCGATAGCTTGCAGGCTTATTTGGATAACGACTACTCGGAGTCTGCAATAGAAGATGCAGCCGAATATTTCCATGTAAGTCAGCAGACAATCCAAACTATTCTTATCAATAACCACTTAATTTTCTCCTCACACCGAGTCAATGATTTTGAACCTAGTGTTCCCTATTAGCTTATTTGTAACAGGACTTCCGCATCACCTCTATAAATAGTAGGAGTAATTCATGAATTACCCCTACTTATGGGTTTACATCCCAAAATTTGCGTAAGTCCTGTTTAAGCAGTGGCTTGTTGGGGGAAAAGTTGGCTGAGATTTTTACGGGATAAGGGTTTCACCCAGGATAACCAAGTGGCTACGGGTTGAAAACCAACGGATTCATAAAGCTTAGTTGCTCCTGTTAAACTATCGGCATCAACGCTAAGTTTCGCAGTGGTCGCCCCGGCTTTTTGGAGTTGAGATAAACCTGCAAATAGCATGGTTTTTCCTAATCCTAATTTGCGAAATGTTCGTCGCGTTCCCAACCATTCAATCCAACCAATTTGATCAGAATTTAACTGACATTTACAGAAAGCCGCAAATGTGCCATTGGGTGCAACTGCAACTAAATCTAATTCGGGTTGATAGTTGGGTTGACTTCGCCAATATTCAGCTTGTTCAAGGGTTAATTCATGATGATCCCAATGATCAATAAAGGATTCATTAAATAAATCAACCCAGGCTGAAACGTCTTGTTTTCCGTGAACATGAGATAATTTAAAACCTGATGGCAATTCGGGAATATATAGGGGAGATTCTAAGGATTTCGCCATTGTTATAAACTGCCGATCTACCTTAAAACCTCGTTGTTGGAGTAACTGATTTTGTTCGGTTTGTTGTTCTAAAGTATAGGTTCGTAATTGCACAGGACACCGTTTTTGCTGTCCGATTTCTCGAATTCGGGCTTCACACCACCGCATCATCTCTTTTCCTAAATCACTGGATCGGACACTGGGATGAATATAGAATCCAATATACCCATCAATCACCGTTTTAGAGGCTTGGGGTTCAATTCCAACTAATCCCAAAAGTTGACCCTCTGCATCTGTCCAAAGACGGATATCTGCTTGGGGATTAACATTGGGAGAAGACAATCCTAATTTTAAGTCTGCTAAACTTTCATCTTCACTGAGATGATCAACGGTTTGACAGGCTTCAAATAAATTAAAAATTGCAGACCAATCTTTTTGTCCTTCGTAGGGTTTAATAATTAAGGAATTCATAACAAATTGTTCCGAAAATTCGGAAGGTTTTGACTTAATATCGAACTGACAAATTTGCACCAAAAACTAGAGGTTGTTACTTGAATACAACCTTGTTTTCTCCTCCGTTCAGTGTTGATGACGGAGAATTTTAAACCAAACTCTAATTACAGCCAGAAACCTTGCAAAATTTAGGGCTTCCGACTTAAATCGGTATAGTTTTAGGGTTAAAAATCAATGTTGATGATAAAACTCTGTTTCCTGTGGATGACACAGAAATGTTCAGGTTTTATCAAATTAGACACTCATAAAAAAGGGTTAATAAATTAATTAAATTTGGTTCTCTTACTTGACTTTTGCACAGGTTAAATGGATATTGCCAGTTCGACCACTGGCCCTTGGAAAGTCACCAAACCTAATACAAGAGTCCTGCTGATTACGCTAAAAAGGTTTTGTCCCGCTAGGTAAAGAAGAATTTCACCTCCAATGAGGTCTTATTGTGAATTCACCCTCAGACCTGACAACCGCAGGCTGGATTACTCCATTTGAGTGTGATCGACTAATGGCGGACGTTCCTGATCTAAGGATAGCCGATCCCCCCAATCGGTTGTCAAGTCTTTCAGGGTTAAGCTTTGGTTATGATGTAGTCAGGCGTTCACCCCTCAAAGCCCTGAAGGGCTTACTACTTTCTTAGATGATTCAGTCTTAATGCGATAATTTGGGTTGTTTGTAGAGTTGTAAAATTATTATCACTGATTAGAATTAGCGATCGCCCTGCTTCGGGTAAGGGAGAACCCCAAGTTAATCCTTCAATATTATCAATTGCTATATTTAAACGGCTTAAATTGAGTAATAAAGTTTTTTCTGCGGGTATAATCTTAGAATTTGCTGCTTTTAAACTGGGCAAATCTTGAATATTATCCGCTTTTTCTAAAGCAACCCAAAACAATTTAATTGTATATCCTAAACCCAAGGAGAAAGACCGTTCTAAACTGATTAAATGTTGTTCATCAATTGCTAATAAATCGACTAAACCCTGTCTGTTATATTGTTCTGCTATAAAAGAAGAATTGGCTAAAGGATCAGTGATATATAAAAACTCTCGATCCGGTTGATTGGTTTGCAGATTATATCGCAAAATTCGAGAAGGTGTTCCTTGATCTAAATTCGCTATTTCTCCATCTTGAATTAAGGCGTTTTCATTTGCTGTAAACAAATAGGTTTTATCCGGTGTCACCGTTAAACTTTCAAAGGCTAAATTAGAACGAACTCCTTGGCTTTTATTCCTATTCCCATCAAAAAACTTTTCGGGGATGGGTAAAGTTCGCAACATTTCACCCTTCAGGGAAAACTCTTGAATAAAAGGGGAAATATTTTGATAAAGATTTCCTTCTGAAGCAATAAAAACACTATTTCCTGAAAAGGCAATTCCTTCAGGATCAAGACTATCTTTAGTAAAGGGTTTCCCCGTTTCTGTTAATAAGGGAGTAACACCGATCACACTTACCCCTGTTTCTGAAAGAAAACCGGAACTTAAATCAATATTCAGGGTATAAAATCGAGCATTATTTTTATTACTGGGGTCATCGGATATGGCATAATAAACCTGCTTTTCTGGGTTATAAGTAATTCCTGATAACCCGCCGACTTCTGTATTATTATAGAGTAATCCTGTCGGTAGCATCGCTTGTCGCATTAAATCAATCACTGTTGAAATCGCCACACTAGATGTGCTGAATATTAAAAAGAAAGTCAAGGTTAAAATTAAGAGTGAAAAAGATAATAAAATTCGCATTGAATTTACCTATTTTGATGGGGATAAAATTGATAATCTATTATTTTTCTATCCTAATACCGAAGATTGATTAGAACTTGAGTAATAAAGGGGAAAGTCTTTTTGCTTTGTTGTTTTAAAGAGTTAGGAACAGTTTTTTCGGGTAAATCTTGACGAAAAAACAATGGTAAGCTCATCAATCCTAGAATAATCACAATAACTGTCATCATCCAAATTAACAAACGGTTAGGTTTATAATTTCCTTGTTCAATTTGCCAAAAAATTTGATTATAATTCCAAGCCGAAATTACAATAATAATCATTCCAGTAATCACTAGAATAATTCCCATATTATCAGAATTAAAAATAGGATGACTAGGAAAGCTTTTTTGAGTTAAGGACATTTGAAATTGATGTAAAAACAAACTAAATCGAGCGATCGCAAAACCCAAAGCAATTAACGAAATAGACGTTCTCAACCAGGCTAAAAATGTTCGTTCATTGGCTTGATGTTGTTGCTGACGATCAATTTTTGGTTCTTGAGTCATAGATTCTATATCCGCTTAAAACCATTATTCAGAAACTGGGTTTTTTATTAATCATTGAGAAATTCTGTTAACCATTCTTTAATATGAAATGTAGCGCGACAGTCATCTTCATTATATTGTACAATAGTATCTAATAGCGCGCGATCGCCTGTTTTTAACCATTGTTCATACCAACAAACAGATTGAGCACCATTTCCTTTCGGATCACGCCATTCAAACCCTAACCATTTCGCCACAGGTTTAAGCGCGTAACTTTCAACAGGAAGTGTAACCGTTTCTGTCATTTTTGCATGGAGATCAATAAATCGTTTTAACACAGGTTTCCACCAATAATCCGGGGTATTATAGACCGTAGCTAATCGTTTAATTGTTTTAGGTTCATAATCACAAAAATGGAAAATAGGGGCGATGGGATACATCCAAACTAACTCTAAAAACTGTTTCCAAATTAATTCTTCTTGAGTTTTATTTTCTGCCAAAAATGGATAAAATTTTTGTTGATTTGAACGTCTATCTACTACTAACATTCCATGTAAATAATCAAAATTTAATTCTGGTTGTGCTTCAATATCAAAATAAATCTCAACAGGAAATTCTTTTAACTTCGTTTGATAATTATCATGAAAAATATCAATCCATTGGCTAGAATTAAAGTTTTCCTCAAAACTGATAAACTCCTCTTGACGTTTAATCGCTTTACTCTCTAAATTAGATTCAGCTTGTTTAATAATTTGTAAGGCGACTCCTTCCACAAATTCGGGATATACTTCTAATTGATCAGGAGTAGCATTCGCTAAGGTTTCAACAGTAGTTAAATTAAGTTCCTTTAACCGTAAATAACGAGTTGGAGTTACACCCGGAATTAAAGAAATATGATTTTGCGATCGCGCCACATCCAAACAATAACTATGCCATAGACATAAATTGCATTTTTGTCTCGCAATAAAAACCTCCGGCTCTTTATGATCTAAAACCATGTTTAAATAATTCTTTAAAACCTGGTGCATTTGGGGAAGACGCTGTTCTAAATTCACCCCATAAGGGGCTTTATCTCGTAAAATTAACCAGCCTATTTCCGGCTGTATTCCTTGAATTTCTTCTAATAAATAAGCATGAAAAGCAGAAATAATTTGATAATCAAGTTTAGGACGTTTCCCTAATTTAATATCCTGAGAAACATAAACCCAATCTCCAAATTTAGAAAATCCGGGTTGTTTGACTAATAATTCAGGAGAACTCACTAAGGTAATCGGAATCATCAAATCAAATTCTATAGACGACCCATCCCACATAATTTCAGAGTGATTAATTACCTCTGATTTTAGCAAAACCCCTTGATAAATTCGGTCAACTCCTTGCTGCATTAATTCTAGGGTTTGTTTTGCACCCAACTCCCAATTTCCAAAAAAATAGTTGAGTTTAGAATAAGGATAAAGAGATAAAATACTCTTTTGATAAGCAGAACTATCCTGCATCAATTTTAGTAAAAAATCACTGGGAGGATCTTGTTGAGAACTATCTCCATAACGCTCTAAAAATGCCCGTCTCTGACAGCGTTGATAAAGCAACAGTTGTTTATCGGTGATTAACATAATTATTTCAGTGTCAATGGTCAATTATGAATTTAGATCTCCTCTTCACATTAAACTTAAAAGTGTTCCTTGACGAAAAATAACCAACTCTCAATATTATGACAACTCCTTCCCTGGAAACCCATCGCCAACACTTTCCCGCCTTAGCCAATAAAGCCTATTTTAATTATGGCGGACAAGGGCCATTACCCCAGGTTTCAATGGATGCGATTGTTCAAGGGTATAACTATGTGCAGTGTCATGGCCCTTTTTCGGGGAAAATTGGCCAATGGGTACACGAAGAAGTCAGCTTAACTCGCCATCTGGTCGCCACTGAGTTAGGAATTCCTCCTGAAACCCTCTCGTTCACCGAAAATGTTACCGTAGGTTGTAATATTGCTCTATGGGGAATTGATTGGCGACCCGGAGATCATCTGTTAATTTCCGATTGTGAACATCCAGGGATTATAGCAACTGTTCAAGAACTTCAACGCCGATTTGATTTACAAGTTTCGTTTTTTCCCCTCAGAGAAACCTTAAACCAAGGTGATCCTGTAGCGATGATTTCCGAGTATTTAAAACCCCATACTCGCCTATTAGTTATCAGTCATATTTTATGGAATACAGGTCAATTATTGCCTCTGACAGAAATTGTTAACCTGTGTCATCGGAATTATAACACAAAAGTATTAGTCGATGCGGCTCAATCCGTTGGAGTTTTACCCCTTAAATTAATAGAAACTGGCGTTGATTTTTATGCCTTTACAGGTCATAAATGGTTGTGTGGGCCAGATGGATTAGGAGGGTTATATGTTAGCGCTGAATCCTTATCAGAATTATCCCCAACCTTTATCGGATGGCGAAGTATTATTAGCGATGAACACGGAAAACCTATCTCTTGGACACCCGATGGTAGACGCTATGAAGTCGCCACTTCCGCCTATCCATTATATGCAGCTTTACGCGATGCAATCACCCTTCATCACCAATGGGGAACGGCAACAGAACGTTATCAACAAATTTGTCAAAATAGTCAATATCTCTGGCAAAAATTATCTGAAATTTCGCAAATTCAATGTTTAAGAACCTCTCCCCCCGAAGCGGGTTTAGTCTCGTTTCAACTCACCAATGGCAAATCCCATAAATCCTTAGTCAACTCTTTAGAAAACAAAGGTATTTTCCTGCGAACTCTCCTCGATCCCAACTGCGTTAGAGCCTGCGTTCATTACTTGACCCTCCCATCAGAAATTGATCGACTCATAGACGCCATTAACCAGTTTATTGCTGCCCCTTAAACCCGTTAGATGCTTGACATACTCCCTACGGCTAAAGCCGAGGGATTCTTGTTCATGGTTCACAGAAGTCCACTTGCTATATCTGGTTTCCCATCAATAGTAGAGGCGGTCTTCTCCCCATGCTTTCCCGATTGCTCGGCAGATCCCTTTTGCCCAAAGGTACTGTTTTGCCATTCCCTCCCCAGAATTCCCATACCCTTCTGGAGAATATTAATTGCCGCATTTGTATCACGACAAATCTCTATTCCACAATTAGGACATGAATGAGTTCTGGTACTCAATGACTTTTTCACCCGATGACCACAACTAGAACAATCTTGAGAGGTATAGTTAGGTGAAACAGCCACAACTGCCTTATCCCAGATTTTTCCGT
>CAITND010000094.1 GCA_903893625.1 uncultured Oscillatoriales cyanobacterium | reverse complement strand
TTATGATTTCGTCTCCCAAGAATTACGGGCAGCCGAAGATCCTGAATTTGAAACGTTCTATACCAAGAACATTCTGTTAAATGAAGGTCTGCGGGCTTGGATGGCTCCTGCGGATCAACCCCACGAAAACTTTATTTTCCCGGAGGAGGTATTACCGCGTGGTAACGCTCTCTAATACTTCTTATGTCGGCGGCCGTGACCAAGATTCCACTGGATTTGCTTGGTGGGCGGGTAACGCTCGTTTGATTAGTTTGTCTGGTAAGTTGCTGGGCGCTCACGTTGCTCACGCTGGTTTGATCGTGTTCTGGGCTGGGGCGATGACCCTGTTTGAAGTGGCTCACTTCATTCCTGAAAAGCCCATGTATGAACAAGGCGCGATCCTGATCCCCCACATGGCGACCCTCGGATGGGGTGTTGGCCCTGGTGGTGAAGTGATTGATGTCTTCCCCTATTTTGTGATTGGGGTTCTGCACTTAATTTCCTCTGCGGTTCTGGGTTTAGGCGGCATCTATCATGCCGTTCGTGGCCCTGAAGTCTTAGAAGAATATTCTTCTTTCTTTGGCTACGACTGGAAAGACAAAAACCAAATGACTAATATTCTCGGGTATCACCTGATTATTTTAGGTCTGGGTGCTTTCCTGCTCGTGTTCAAAGCCATGTCCCTTGGCGGTGTCTATGACACTTGGGCACCCGGTGGTGGTGATGTCCGCATCATTACCAACCCCACCCTCAACCCAGGAGCGATCTTTGGTTATCTGACTAAAACTCCCTTTGGTGGAGAAGGTTGGATCATCGGTGTTGACAACATGGAAGACATCATCGGTGGTCATATCTGGATTGGTCTGATCTGCATTGCTGGAGGCATCTGGCACATCCTGACCAAACCCTTTGGCTGGGCACGTCGGGCTTTAATCTGGTCTGGAGAAGCTTATCTGTCCTACAGTTTAGGCGCTCTGTGCTTGATGGGCTTCATCGCTTCCGCTTATGTTTGGTTTAACAATACTGCTTATCCGAGCGAGTTCTACGGCCCCACAAACGCTGAATCTTCTCAGGCTCAGTCCTTTGTGTTCTTAGTCCGTGACCAAAAACTCGGTGCAAATATTGGTTCGGCTCAAGGCCCGACAGGTCTGGGTAAATACCTGATGCGTTCTCCGACGGGGGAAATCATCTTTGGTGGTGAAACCATGCGCTTCTGGGATTTCCGTGGCCCTTGGTTAGAGCCTCTGCGTGGCCCTAATGGTCTTGACTTGAATAAGCTGAAAAACGATATCCAACCCTGGCAAATTCGTCGCGCTTCTGAGTACATGACTCACGCTCCTAACGGTTCTATTAACTCCGTGGGCGGGATCATTACCGAAGCTCAAGGGTTTAACTATGTTAACCCCCGTGCTTGGTTGGCTGGTTTCCACTTCATTATGGGCTTCTTCTTCTTAGTTGGTCACTTATGGCACGCAGGTCGCGCTCGTGCTGCGGTGGCTGGTTTTGAGAAAGGCATTGACCGGGAATCGGAAACTGTACTTTCTCTGCCTAGCTTAGACTAAGGTTTAACTTTGGCTCTGATTACAGCTTAGATTGTTAATTAAAGACCCTGCCTGATTCGTCAGGTGGGGTTTTTAATGGGAATTAATAAAGTATTATTAAAATTTAAAATTATACAAGTAATAGTAAAAGTCTATGACATTAGCACAACCTATTGCTGTTGATCTGTTTGCTGGTGCAGGTGGGTTTGGTTTAGGGTTCAAAATGGCAGGTTTCTCTATTCCGTTATCAGTGGAAATTGATGCTTGGGCTTGTGACACACTCCGTTATAATCATCCTGATATGACTGTTATTCAGTATGATATTCGTGATTTTAACACCGAAAGTCAGGTTAAAGAAATTTGTATCTTTAAACCTGATATTATTATTGGTGGGCCTCCATGTCAGGGTTTTAGCATTGCTGGGCCAGCAAAAAAAGATCCTAAAGACCCTAGAAATACTTTATTTATTAACTTCGCTCAATGGATTAGTTTTCTGCAACCTAAAGCTTTTGTCATGGAAAATGTTAAAGGCTTACTCTCACGGAAAAATGTTGATGGAATAAAGGTTATAGATATTATAAAAAATACTTTTGAAGAATTGGGGTATTTTGTTGAAGTTTGGTTATTAAATGCGGCTGGATATGGTGTTCCTCAAATAAGAGAGCGTGTTTTTATTGTTGGAAATAATACCGGGCAAAAAATTGGGTCTCCTCCTAAACGCTATTCTTTAGGCTTATTAAATTTTAATCATTTTCAATTATCCATATTAGACCATGAGCAGTTATTTCCTGCTTTCACTCTATGGGATGCTATATCAGATTTACCACCTGTGAATGCCCGTGAAGGTCAGGAGGAACAGCCTTATATTTTAGAAGCGCAAAATGACTATCAGGACTGGATAAGAAAGGGTAGTCAAACTCTCTACAATCATGTGGCAATGGATCACTCTCAAAGACTTGTAGAACGCTTTAAACAAATTAAATGGGGTGAATCAAGTGCTGATGTATCTAAAGAATATGGGGCAAGGCGTCGAAGCGGAAATGGTGAGTTATCGGGAAAAAGTTATGACCAAAATAATCGCCGTTTGTATCCGTATAAACCATCTCATACAATAACTGCTTCATTCTATGCTAATTTTATTCACCCTTTCCAACACCGAAATTTAACAGCACGGGAAGGAGCGCGGATTCAATCTTTTCCTGATACCTATCGTTTTTTAGGAAAAAAGACGGTTGTATCTCACAAGTTATTACACCGTGAGCAAAGATTTGATGAAAAGTTCCTTTGTCAGTATAATCAGATTGGTAATGCTGTTCCTCCGTTACTGGCTAAAGCAATTGCACTGCATCTTAAAGAAAAATTAGAGCTATGCCCACAAGTGATAGAAACCCTTTAGTTCATGGTTCCAATCTTGAACAAAAAGAAAATAATCGTAAAAAATACAACGATGTTGAGAGTAAAAAATTTCTCAAGGAGATTAGAACTAAGTATGATCAATGGCACTCAGCCAATCTCGAATTGATTGGGCCAACCTCAATACTAAAGGACGAGGATAATGAAATTATTGTTAAAAGGGTAGAACTTCTCTCAGATTATAAAGATTTTTTAGACCAGCAACATTATGCTGAAAAATTTGATTCTCGATCTAATCTTCACTCTACAGTATTAGAGGAGTTTGTTTACTATTTATTTAAAGACTTAGCCAGAGATTTTGGCTCAAATGCTTTGATTGGAAAATCTCATACTTTCAAAGATATTTTCTTTGCTCCTCCTAAATACTCGGAGATGTTAAAGCGACCTTACGCACGCATTGAGAAGAAAGATCATGATTTTGTGATTGGAGCAACAATTCAAGCATCTTTTGAAGCAGCAACCCCACCAGAACAAGATGAAACCTCTGGTGAATTGGTGGCAATTGTTCAAGAAGAACCAGAAAGCTATTCAGAAGTTACAGTTACAGGTAATGCAGAGACACATCTTTTTGATATTCCAGTGGTTGTGATTGAATGTAAAACCTATCTTGATAAAGCGATGCTTGAAGGTTCATCCAGAGCAGCAGAGGATTTAAAAGCCAGAAATCCTAATAGTTTGTATATGGTTCTGATGGAATGGATTAAACTAACCCGTGATGTTAATCTTCGTAAATATAAAGTGGATCAAATTTATGTACTCCGTCAACAAAAAAATACTGATCGAGAATTTAGATATGAAGAAACATATATAAAAAATCCTATCAACCCAACTGTTGTTCAACATCTATTTAATAAAATACGCACCCATCTAATAAGAGACTGGACTGGTGGAATTGAACAAGGTATAGAGCGTGGGTGGCTTATTGATGAATAACTAGCTGATCGGTAATCCTATGTTGGGTTAAGCGATCAAACACTCAACCCAACACACAAAAAATAAATTAATATTAGGAATTGAGACTAACAGGTTGTTGACGATTTATGACTTCCAAATAAATCAACAACGCATTAATATCTGACGGATTTACTCCCCCAATTCTCGACGCTTGACCAATGGTTAAAGGTTTAACCTTCATTAACTTTTCTCTCGCTTCCATTGACAAAGTTTCGATTTTGAGATAATTCAAATCTTCCGATAATGCTCGATTAGATTGGCGACTAACTTGGTCAATTTGGTTTTGTTGCCGTTGCAGATATCCCGAATATTTAATCTCAATTTCTGCCCCTTCTTTTTCCACTTGATTCAGCTTGGAATTACCTAAATTATATCGTTCTAAATTAACGTAATGGAACCCAGGACGGCGCAACAAATCAGCTAAGGTAATTGACCCTTTGATTTTTTGTTGGGTATCATTAACAATGGCAATTCCTACGGGATCATTTTCTTTAATTCGAGTAGCATATAATCGTTCTTTTTCAGCAATAATATTCCCTTGTTTCCGTTCAAATAACGCCCAGCGACGATCATCAATTAACCCAATTTCTCGACCCAATGGTGTTAATCGTTCATCGGCATTATCAGACCGTAATAATAACCGATATTCCGACCGACTGGTTAACACCCGATAGGGTTCCCGGAGGTCTTTTGTACACAAATCATCAATCAAAGTTCCAATATAACTTTGTTCACGGGAAAACACAATCATCTGTTGATGTTTAACAAATCTCACCGCATTAATTCCCGCCACCAAACCCTGGGCTGCGGCTTCTTCATATCCGGTTGTGCCATTAATTTGTCCTGCACAAAATAGCCCCTCAACTTTCTTCGTCATCAACGTTGGATAACATTGAGTTGCGGGTAAATAATCGTATTCCACCGCATAGGCCGGACGCAACATGGCACAATTTTCTAACCCCGGAAGACTTCTTAACATTTGCAATTGCAAAGTTTCAGGGAAACCCGTCGAAAATCCTTGAATATACAACTCAGGAATATCTCGACCTTCTGGCTCAATAAAAATTTGATGACTTTCTTTATCCGCAAATCGAACAATTTTATCTTCAATACTTGGACAATAACGGGGGCCCTTCGCATCTACCCAACCGCCATAAACCGGAGATAAATGCAAATTTTCCCGAATAATTCGATGAGTTTCGGCCGTAGTTCGAGTCAAATGACAACACATTTGTTCTCGTTCAATTTGTACTTCTGGGTCAAAACTAAACCACCGAACTTCTGTATCTCCTGGTTGCGGTTCTAATTTAGAATAATCCACAGAACGTTTATCAACTCGCGCCGGAGTTCCGGTTTTTAATCGTCCGGTTTCAAAGCCTAAACGGTTGAGGGTTTCTGTTAACCCAACGGCGGCAAATTCTCCCGCCCGTCCAGCAGCCATTGATTTATTACCAACCCAAATAATACCGCCTAAAAATGTACCCGTTGTTAATATTACCGCTTGACATTTAAAAGCAACTCCAAAATAAGTTTCTACCCCAATAATTTCTTGATTTTTACCTAAAATTAAATCCGTGACCATCCCTTCTCGGACGGTAAGATTATCCTGATTTTCCACAATATTTTTCATCACGGCGGCGTATTCCCGTTTATCCGTTTGGGCGCGTAAAGCCCACACCGCCGGGCCACGAGAAATATTCAGCACCCGTTTTTGTAAATAGGTGCGGTCGGCCATTTTGCCAATTTCTCCCCCCAAAGCATCGACTTCATGGACGAGTTGGGACTTAGCAGGGCCTCCAACAGCCGGGTTACAGGGTTGCCAAGCGATTTTATCCAGGTTGAGGGTTAAGAGCAGGGTACGACATCCCAACCGGGCCGCAGCCAGTGCCGCCTCACAGCCCGAATGTCCGGCCCCGACCACAATAATGTCAAATTCATCTAAAAATTCTACTGAGGGTGTTAGGGTCATGGGTTAGGTTAAGGTTTTATAGACTTATTTCTTGATTTTAGCGGTTAAAATTGATATCATCTTAGGCTAAGGTTTTCATAAAGTTCAAGGGGAGTTAAAAATGACTAATGTTGATGTTACCGAAATTCAAGGGAATTTTTCAGAACTTTTGAGTCGTGTTGAACAGATGGGTGAGAAAGTTGTGATTGAGCAAAACGATCAAGAATTAGTTACATTAGAAGATGTCATTAAAGGTTATAATGTGCTGTATGGAACTAATTTTACTTTAGAAAGTATTACCAATAATTAATAAATATAAAATTGATTTGCTATATGCTAAAAAAAATACGTTTAGAACGATTTAAAAATTTTAAAGAAGCCGAATTAACCTTGGGTGATTTTACAATTTTAGTGGGTACTAATGCTACAGGTAAAAGTAATATCGGTGACGCTTTACGTTTTTTACATGGAATTAGTCGAGGTTACAATTTAGCTGAAATATTAGGGGAAAAGTGGGGACAAGGAGGTTTTTTAGAATGGGAAGGTATTAGAGGAGGAAAACAAAATATTACATTTCAAAATTCTCCAACTTTTGCTATAGAAGTCACTTTTAGTTTGCCTATAATAGATGAAAAAGAAGATTACTTAAAGCCAAGGGTAAGAGTGGGTGAATATGAATTAATCTATCGTATAGAGATTAATCCAGGAATTAATGAGAAACAGCCTAAAGTTATAGAGGAAAGTTTATATAATTTAGGACGTTCAAAGGAAAAAAATCTGATCTTTAAGGTCAATGAATCACCTAATAATTCTGCAAAAATGTTACTTTATGTATTTTCTGAGTCAGAAGATATAAAAGAAATAGAATTTTCAAAAAATAACAATAAATCCTTTACTGATAGTAACTCACTAAACAATATTTTAAAAAAGAATGACATAATAGATAAAGATAAAATTGGTTGGAGTATTGATGATACTTTCAACGAATTAAGTAGTTTAAAATTCTTAGATTTAGTTCCTGATGCGATGCGAAGACCCTCTAACCCGGGTCAAAATATTTTAGGAGATCGCGGAGAAAACTTATCCTCAGTATTACAAGCAATTTGTGAAAATCAAAACCGTAAAATTGCTGTATTAGAATGGTTAAAAGCATTAACGCCAATGGATGCGACGGATTTAGAATTTGTTACAGATATAACGGGTAAAATCTTACTGGTATTAATAGAAGCGAATGGGCAAAAAATCCCGATTATTAGTGCATCAGATGGAACTTTAAGATTTTTAGCTATCATTGCAGCGTTATTTAATGAATCTGATGATTTACCTAATTTTAGTTGTTATTTTTTGGAAGAATTAGATAACGGTCTTCATCCCACCCGTTTACATCTTCTCATAGAATTACTTGAAACCCGTGTTAAACAAACTAACTTGCAAATTATTGCCACAACCCATTCCTCGCAACTACTAAGATTATTAAGTTATGAGACCTTACAAAATACGTCTTTAACTTATCGCTTAGAAAATCAACCCGATGCCAAAATTAAAAGAATTTTTGATATCTCCCCAGAAACAGAAACTTTAATTAAAGAACAAAGTTTAGCCCGTCTCCATGAGTCAGGATGGTTAGAAAATATTATGGAATTTTCTCAGGAGGAGGAATAATTTATGAAAGTTTTAGTTATTCCTGAAGACTTCCGTAAAGATCAATATATGCTTAAACCCATTATTAAAGCAATGATGTCAAACTTAGGGAAAACAAAAGCTCAGGTTCAAGTTTGTCAAGATCCCCTATTAGGTGGAGTTAATGAAGCTTTAAAACTTGAAAATATATTAGCTATTATTGAACAGTATCGCGGAAAAGCTGATTTATTTATATTATGTGTTGACCGTGATGGAAAAGAGGGACGAAAACAAGCGTTAAACAAACTAGAACAAGAAGCTGCAAAAATTTTAACATCTCGTCAGAGTTTGCTTTTAGCGGAAAATGCTTGGCAGGAAATAGAGGTATGGGTGTTAGCTGGATATGATTTATCATCGGAATGGAAATGGCAAGAAGTCCGTCAAGAAGAACATCCAAAAGAACGATATTTTATCCCCTTAGCTAAACAACAAAATTTGTTAGAAACTCCAGGAGAGGGTCGAAAAATTATGGCTGAAAAAGCTGCTGGAAACTATAAACGACTACGACAACTTTGTCCAGAAGATTTGTTGAATTTAGAACAGCGAATTAAAGACTGGATAGATGAAGTAAAATAAAGCAATATTTCTCTTTTAATTGTGATTTTGTGCGATCGCAAAGTTGAACTATTAGCAGGTGAAGTCAGGGTTGCCAAGCGATTTTATCCAGGTTGAGGGTTAAGAGTAGGGTACGGCTTCCCAACCGGGCCGCAGCCAGCGCCGCCTCACAGCCCGAATGTCCGGCCCCGACCACAATAATGTCAAATTCATCTAAAAATTCTACTGAGGATGTTAGGGTCATGGGTTAGGTTAAGGTTTTATAGACTTATTTTTTGATTTTAGCGGTTAAAATTAATATCATCTTAGGCTAAGTTTTCCATCGTGTTCAAGGGGAGTTAAAAATGACTAATATTGATGTTACAGAAATTCAAGAGAATTTTTCAGAACTTTTGAGTCGTGTTGAACAGCAGGGCGAAAAAGTTGTGATTGAGCAAAATGGTCAAGCGGTTGCTGTTTTAATCAGTTATGAGGAATTAAAGCGATTGCAAAAATTAGAATTTGTAAAATATATTGATCAAAGTAGTAATAATTCAGAAAATGATCAAGAATTAGTGACCTTAGAAGATGTCATTCAAGGTTACAATGCTTTGCATGGAACTGATTTAACTTTAGAAAATATTATCAATGACTGAACGTTACGCCATCCGCTTGACTAAATCGGCGGAGAAAGACTTGTATGATTTACCCCCGAAGCAATTTAAGCAGGTGGTGAAGAAAATTTTTTCTTTACAATCAAATCCCATCCCCCAAGATTGTAAAATGTTACAAGGGTATTCTGGGAGTTATCGGGTTGATCAAGGTGAGTTTCGGATTCTCTACTCGATTATTGAAGGTGAGGTTCGCATCTTCAAAGTGGGAAAACGGAATGATGATGAAGTTTACCGAAACTTATAACTTTGAGGAAATTTATAGAGTCTATACTGCTTTGATTTTAGCCGTTAACACCCAAAGTATTTGTCAAGTTAAAATTAATTTTGGGCTAAGTTTTCCATCGGGTTCAAGGGGAGTTAAAAATGACTAACGTTGATGTTACCGAAATTCAAGAGAATTTTTCAGAACTAACGAATCATAAGAATATCAATCTTTACGAAAAAGACTATTACTACTGGTTAAACGAAACGGCTTATTTATTGGCAGAAGGTCGTTTCTCTGACTTGGATATTCCGAACTTAATCGAAGAAATCGAATCAATGGGGAAAAGCGAAAAACGAGCAATTGAATCCTATCTAAATGTTCTATTATTGCATCTATTAAAATGGAAATATCAACCCGGACATCGGAGTGGCAGTTGGAGAGGTTCAATTCGGAATAGTCGTTGGGGAATTCATAAACGTATTCAGGAAAGTCCGAGTTTAAAATCCTATCCTCAAGATATTTTTTTAGAATGTTATACTTTAGCTAGAGCCAATGCTGCTGATGAAACGGGATTCCCCTTAGAAATTTTCCCTGAAGTCCCTCCTTTTACTATTGAACAGGTCTTAGATGATCATTTTTTACCCTCAGAATCCACTTTGTTAGAATCGTAAATGAACTTAATTCTGCAATATTAAGAGGTAAACCGATAATGAAAACGTTAGCAAAATGGTCTGTAGAGGATTATCACCAGATGATTAATGCTGGGATTTTGTGCGATCGCAAAGTTGAACTATTAGTAGGTGAAATCGTTGAAATGAGTCCAGAAAGTCCTATTCATTATTATACTGCCAAGCAAGGTACAAAATACTTAGAAACCTTGTTAACGGGTAAAGCCGATATTCGTTTTAATGGGCCCATTACCCTTTCCGAGTCTGAACCTGAACCGGATATTGCTATTGTCCGACTACCAGAGTCAACTTATCAAGATCATCATCCCTATGCTGAAGATATTTTTTGGATCATTGAAGTGGCTAAAAGTAGTTTAAAGAAAGATTTAGAATTAAAATTATCAATTTATGCTCAAGCTAGAATTAAGGAATATTGGGTTTTAGATTTATCCCAAAAACAATTAATCGTATTTAGAAATCCTGAAAATAATATTTATTTGAGTCAACAAATTATTAATCAAGGAATGATTATTCCTTTAGCTTTTTCTGATATTGAGATATCCGTTGAAAGACTGTTAAATTAAAAAAAGAGGAAAATCTCATATTTAATTACAGATCTGTTTTGTTTTGATCATGAATTACCCTCCTGTTGTTGAATCATGCGATGGCGTAGCCGCCGCCTGTCGGCATCGCTCTAAATTTTTGTTATAATATCCTTTCTATAATAAAAACAGGTAATTCGGCCATGAAGATGTTAGCAAAATGGTCTATCGAGGATTATCACCAGATGATTAATGCTGGGATTTTGTGCGATCGCAAAGTTGAATTATTAGTAGGTGAAATCGTTGAAATGAGTCCAGAAACTCCGATTCATTATTATACGGCTGAGGAAGGTACACAATACTTACAAACATTGTTAGCAAGTAAAGCTCATGTTCGTTTTAATGGCCCTGTTACCCTTTCGGATTCTGAGCCTGAACCGGATATTGCTATTGTCCGACTACCCAAGTCAACCTATAAAAATCATCATCCCTATGCTGAGGATATTTTTTGGATCATTGAAGTGGCTAAAAGTAGTTTAAAAAAAGATTTAGAATTAAAATTATCAATTTACGCTCAAGCCAACATTCAAGAATATTGGGTTTTAGATTTATCCCAAAAACAATTAATCGTATTTAGAAATCCTGAAAATAATACTTATTTGAGTCAACAAATTATTAATCAAGGAATGATTACCCCCTTAGCTTTTCCTGAGATTGAGATATCTGTTGAAAGATTACTGAGTTAAATAGTAGAACATTTAAGGAAAATAAAAGAACCACAATTGATTGAATCATAGTTCTTTTATCAATAGTCTGTTAATATTCGCTTACTGACTGAGTGCTTGCTGGGTGTTTTTTTGTCGATGTAAGGCATACAGTTGAAAGAAAATAATCATCCCTAAAACAAAACTACCAATCACAGCAATAGCAGTATTAAGGGGTAAATTATTTTTGAATACTGCTAGTAAAACAATCACTAATAAAAGTACCGTTGGAACTTCATTTAAACTTCGGAATTGTTGACTGGTGAACCGAATTTTATTAGTTGCTAATTGTCGCATCAGCCGACCACAATAAAAATGATAAGCGATTAAAACTGCAACTAATCCTAACTTTAGATGCAGCCACATATCTTTTAAAAGATTGGGTTCTGTGATTAAAAGTGCGATCGCCATTACCACTGTCACCACCATTCCAGGGGTTGTGATCATACCATAAAGGCGTTTTTCCATCAATTCATATTGTTCTTTTAAAATGCTGCGGGCGGGTTCAGGTTTGTCTTCGGCTTCGGCGTGATAAACAAATAATCTGACTAGATAAAATAAACCCGCAAACCAGACAACCATTCCGATGATATGAAAGGATTTAAACCAAAAATAAGTCATAGATCCAATGAAAACCTAAAAATAAAGGTGGGCATAACCCACCTTACCGGATTCTGGACAATCTGGCAATTAAATTGCCCTTGATAATCTTTGTTGCTGTTGGGCTGGAGTGTGGGTGTCAAATAAAAAGGCAACATTTCTTACTAAGAGTCTGCCTAAGTTCGTGACCACAATGGAATCATAATTGGATTGAACTAAGCCATCCGCAATTAACGGACGCATCTCGATTAATTCTTCAGCAAAGTAGGTGTCAAAATCGAGGTGATATTTGGATTCAATCACAGATTTATCTAAGTAAAAATTAGACATAATTTGCATAATGATATCTCGTCTCAGAATATCATCTCGGCTCAATTTAAACCCTTTGCTCACAGGTAAAATCCCTTGATCAATGGCTTGATAATACTCTTTTAAGCGTTTATGGTTTTGAGCATAAGTATCTTCTAACATACTAATGGATGTTAACCCAAATCCATAAAGTTCGGCTTCCGGTTGTGTTGTATAACCTTGAAAATTCCGTTTTAACGTTGAATTTCGTTGGGCGATCGCTAATTCATCACCTGGTTTAGCAAAGTGATCCATGCCAATAAACACATACCCATTATCCGTTAATTCTTGGATTGACATTTGCCAAATTTCCAGTTTTTCATGGGGTTTGGGTAAGGCAGATTGAGGAATATTTTTTTGTACAGGCTTCATCCAGGGAACATAGGCAAAGTTAAAAATTGCAATGCGATCTGGATCGATAGCAATGGTTTTTTGAATCGTTTCTTTAAAGGTGTACAGAGTTTGAAAGGGTAATCCATAAATTAAGTCTACATTTACACTCTCAAACCCGGCTTCTCTAATCCAGTCCATCACATTAAACAGCAGTTCTTCCGACTGAACTCGATTCACTGCTTCTTGAACTAAGGGATTAAAATCTTGAATCCCAAAACTAATCCGATTAAACCCAATCTCTTTGAGGAAAAAGATATAGTTTTTATCGACATATCGAGGATTAATTTCAATAGAAACTTCAGCTTTATCGTCAAAGGTGAACTGTTTATTAATGCTTCCCCATAAGGAATCAACCAGTTCTAAAGATAAGTAGTTGGGTGTTCCTCCGCCCCAATGGAGTTGAGAAACTTTACGCCGAGTATCGATAAACTGGGTGGTAAATTCAATTTCTTTTGACAAATGATCGATATAACTATTGGCTGCCTCTTTGTTATTAGAAACAATCACATTACAGCCACAGAAATAACAGGCACTTTGGCAAAAGGGAATATGAAAATAGAGAGATAAGGGAGATTGACGTTGATTCGATTCAGTGATAGCAAATTCCCAATCTAAGGCCGTAAATTCATCTTTTAATTCTGTCGCCGGGGGATAGCTAGTGTACCGAGGCACCGCATTCCCATATTTTTCAATTAGATCAAAATCAAAGGCAACGTTGGCAACGGAAAAAACCATTGATATATTCTCCCAAATAACTTGTAATTGCAGATAACAAAGGTATTGAATTAAACAGTTGCTGGAGTTGGAGCTTCTCCTAGATCTCGCAACATGGCAATATTGAGGGCAAAGGCGTTATTAGCTTCTGCTACAACTTGATCTTGGAGTTCTTCACTCAGGATTAATTCATTTAATCTTTGACGATATAGATTTTTGAACTCATTCAAATCAGGAATTTCATCGAATTCATAAAAACAAATCCCTTGATGTTCCTCTAAATTAAAGACAGATTGGACAATTTTTTTCAAGCTTTGTCCGCCCGATAAATCACCCATGTAGCGAGTATAGGAGTGAGCAATTAATAACGTGGGTTCGGTAGTTGAAAGTTCACGCAGTCTGGAAACATAGGTTTGTGCAGCCGGAGAAGGCGTGATATTATCGGGCCAATGTTCTCCATAATAAAAGCTTAAGTCTTTTTCTAAATTGGCTTTCCGATTCAGTTCGGGAAAGTACATTTTGCTAATCATTGGATCGGTTTGATGAGATTGTAATTCCGATTCTAATTGGCTATAAACAAAATATAAATTACTCAAAAGTTGACAAAAAGACTCTTTAGTGATGCCACCGGATAAAAAGTTTTTCATGAATCCGGTATGTTCGGCATTAGTGTGAGATTGTTGGGTTCCGAGTTTGAGTTTTTCAGCTAAATTAGTCATGGTTGTATTGATGAATAAAATTAGAACTTTTCTGAACAATGGTTACATTGCCAGCAGATGACAACGAGGTTTCGTGTTCATCACTTGAATGAGCATATCACTATATCACCGAATGGTTATATAACCTTAACAATTCTTTACCTATGGAAAAAATTAGGCAAAACACTAGACAAAACCGAAATTCTATAGTTTAATAACTAGACAGTAATATTTAAGGACTCGCAGCGATGGTGAATACTGTCCAAAACCCCGGAACTCAGGAACTGCGCCCAGGAATTAAAAATCCTGTTCAAGAGACATTGCTGACCCCTCGCTTCTACACCACAGACTTTGACGCGATGGCGAACCTGGACTTATCCGCCCATGAGGAGGAATTTGCGTCGGTTTTAGAGGAGTTACGCTCTGACTATAACCGCCACCATTTTGTTCGGGATGAAGAATTTGAACAAAGTTGGGAACAAATTGATCAGAGAACGCGAATGGCGTTTGTTGACTTTTTAGAACGGTCTTGTACCTCGGAATTTTCTGGATTTTTACTGTTTAAAGAGTTATCTCGTCAACTCAAAAACCGAAATCCCCTGTTATCTGAAGCGTTTACTTTATTGGCTAGAGATGAAGCGCGTCATGCGGGATTTATTAATAAAGCCATGTCGGATTTTAATTTATCGTTGGATTTAGGATATTTAACTAAAAACCGTACCTACACTTTCTTTAAACCGGAGTGGATTATTTACGCCGTTTATTTATCAGAAAAAATTGGTTATTGGCGTTATATTACCGTTTTCCGCCATTTAGAAGCCCATCCTGAACATCAATATTATCCCTTATTCCGCTATTTTGAAAGCTGGTGTCAAGATGAAAACCGACATGGAGATTTCTTTAAGGTTTTATTGAGATCTCAGCCTCAAATGTGGCAAGGTTGGCAAGGGAGATTATGGGCAAGATTTTTCCTGTTAACGGTATTTGCAACCCATACCTTAACGGTTGATGAACGGGCGGATTTCTATGATACCTTGGGGTTAGATGCACGGGAATATAATCGTCATGTTGTGCGGAAAACCAATGAAACCTCGTTAAGAGCATTTCCAGAGGTTTTAGATACCGAACACCCCGACTTTTTCCGGCGCTTAGAACAATGTTCGGAGAATAATGTCAAAAACCAAAAAGTTGATGCCAGCCAAAATCCAAAATGGGTTAAATTCTTATTGAAATTACCCTCCAATTGTTCCACGTTATGGAATTTATTCAGAATTTATTTAGCCAAACCCATTGATGCCGAAGCATTACGCGCAGAAGTCCATTAACTGTCGGGTGGGCTCTGCCCACCTCCTATCTATCAATTTGATAGATCAAGACTGAAGTGACGGATTAATCATGAATTGTACCATCGGGCATAATCACTCCGTTGAGATTAGCATCGGTTAAAATCGTGCGGGTTAAGTCGGCACCTCGCAAATCAGCATTGGATAAATTAGCCCCACTTAAATCAGAATAACTTAAATCCGCACCTTGCAAATTTACTTCGCTCAAATCTGTATGATAGCTTTGTTCAACACTTAAAACCCCTAAACCCGAAACACCAAAAATGGCGTGACAGAGCTTGGCTTTTTCTAAATTGGCGTGATGTAAAATCGCCCCACTAAAATTGGCATAACTTAAATCTGCTTCGGCTAAAATTGCATAACTTAAATCCGTTTGTTGATTATGGTTGGGGCGAAAATTGGCTTCAAAAAGAATCGCTTGGGAAAGATTAGCGTTTCTTAAATTGCATCCTGATAAACAAGCTTTAATTAATTGAGTTTTTTCTAAGAATGTCTTTAGAAGTTTTGCCCCAGTTAAGTCTGCTTCTCGTAACTGAGCTTGTTGTAAATTGGCTTCCGTTAAATCGGCTCCCCATAAAATTGTTTCACTTAAGTTAGCATGGGAAAGATTAGCTTGAGAAAGGTTAGCTTTTCCTAATCTTGCTTCTCGTAAATCGGCATAACTTAAGTTAGCTCCAGTCAGGTTTAAATTGACTAAATTTGCCTCTTGCAAATCAACGGCAGACAAGTCAATATCAGGAAAGTTCCGTTCGGCGTCGGCATATCTTCGCAGAAATTCATCAACATTCATAATAATATCAAGTAAATCAGCAATTAAAAAAAATCGACTAGACGGCGATTTGAATAGCTCGCAGTTGTTCTAAATGTTGATTTTGTTGCTGCATTTGAGCGACTAAAGATTCACAGACTAAATCGCACACTTCAAATAGAAAAGGATTTGCAATATCATAGTAAACGCTCACGCCTTGCTGAGTTCTCGTGACAATTCCAGCTTGAGCTAAAACTTTTAAATGCTTAGAAACATTCGCCTGTCCCAACCCAGTGCTTTCAATAATCTGGGTAACATTTTTAGCCCCAGATTTTAAACAGCAAATAATTTGTAACCGACTAACTTCCGATAACACTTTAAAAAAGTCTGCCATCAACGCTAAGGCGGAGGGAGATAATTGCAAATAGTGGCAATTTGAAGTGGGTTGCATAGATTTTAAAGTGGAGTTTGTCATCGGAAAAATGGGTAGAAACCCCTAACTTCTAGTTAGGCTTTAGATTTTTTCCCCTTTCGGGGAGGAGGGTATGGTTGCCCTCAAACACACCTATTTCTAGGGTAAAGTTAGCTGAGTGCTTCGCACACGCTACGCGAACGCATCCAACAGGGTGTCATGACTCAAAAAACGTAGTCAATCAAGACTTAGGCTGGTCAACTAACACGGTCGGTGAGGCACGTTGGCGTAGCCTGCGCTCCGCGCATAGCCCCGTCGCTTCAGCGCGGGGTGCTGACTGTCAGGACTCAATAGCGGTATTCATATTATTTGTTTACTATATTACCACATTTTCAGATAAATTGAAAACTGCGATCGCCTTTTAATATTCGGGATTAGGTAGGAACTTTTAAGTAATTGTTCCTACCTAATTTTTAATCCACATTTTCGTTGCGTTTTCTCTCGCTGAGTTGGAGTAATATATTTGCGTGAACTTCTTTAGTAATGGGATAGAAAAATGCAAAAATCATGCCAATGATCAAAATAATTGTGGGTAAAGGGCCAATGGCAAACCGAATCGCTAACAGAGCCGAGTCGGGTTGAATGGGTGCGGGTTGACCCTGAACACCGGAATCAAATCCAGCTATATGTAAAGCTTGTCCAACGAGAAATAAACCAATCGCTAATCCAATTTTTTGTAATAACACCATAAACGAATAAAAAACACCTTCTCGTCGTTGTCCGGTATTTAATTCATCTAAATCAATCACATCAGGAATCATTGACCAAGGCACTAAATAGGCTGTTGCTACTCCACATCCGGCTAAAATTGCCAGAATATACATGAAAGTAATTTGTCCGGGTTGCAGGAAAAATAAACCTGCTTGGGCAATAATCCATAACCCCATTCCCATAAAATAAACGGCTTTTTTTCCATAGTGTTGACTGACTAAATTCCAGACAAATAACATTACTAAAGCCGTTCCTTGAACTGCAATGGCAACTTGAGGAAAAGTGGCTTCGGGAAGTTTCATCCAATTCACCACAAAAAAAGGCAAAATAGAACCGGTTAATTGAACTCCTAACCAGGAACAAAGATAAATTCCAATCACCAATAAAAAAGGTCGATTACTAAAAGCTACTTTAATTTGTTCAGCAAGGGGTAAACTAACGGAATCATCCTGATTGATCTCTCCAGACTTCCTGGCTAAAACTTGATGACGAGTTCCTAAAACACACCAAAAAAGCGAAAGAACAGACAAAACCCCACAAATTGCCCCTAAAATTTCATAGGGTTCATAGGAGCGTTCAGGAAAAAAACTAAAGATAATTTTAGCTAGAATTAAGGAAAAAATACTACCCCCCCCGATGGAGAAGGCAAATCGAAAACTATTTAAACTGGTTCGTTCGTTATAGTCCTTGGTTAATTCAGGCGTTAAAGCCGTATAAGGTAAATTAACGGCGGTGTAAGCTGTATTAAAAAGAATCCCAATAATCACATAATACCAAAATAGAAATGAGGTGTTATTGCCTGGAACAATCCACTGTAAAAAAAATAAAATTCCAAAGGGAATTGCACCAAAAACCATCCAAGGATAACGGCGTCCCCAAGGGTGAACCGTGCGATCGCTTAAAACCCCCACAATCGGATCATTAATCGCATCCCAAATTTTCCCCACCATTAATACATTTCCTGCTACCCCTATTTCTAAATGGGCAACACTCGCCAGAAAAAACAGAGTATAAAACACAGAAATATTCGCCGTAATTGCTGGGCCTAAATCCCCTGCGCCAAAGGCTAATTTTGTCCAAAAATCGAGCTTTTTTGCCGGAGGAACTGTTGAAGAAGGGGTTGAGTTCATAAGTATTAATATCAGAGAACATTGCCCTCCTAAAATTAAGAAGGGATGGCTGACAACAGGATAGCCTAAAACGATATGCTGATTAAATAGCAATAATCATTGAGGAGTTATCCAATTATGGCTGCTTTAGGCGATCGCTTTAATCGCATGATCGGGAAAACCCGGTTTGTCGTCATTCGTTTGTTTCTGCATTTAGGAGGTGCTGATGTCGCGCCACTGTTAGGGGTACTCAACCAAGCCGCCAGAAATGTCATGGATGCGGAGGGAGACTTGGAGGTTACAGGAGAAGCGTTAGTGGAAGTCTGCCAAAGTCTACTTCAGTATGATACCTATTGGCAGTCAGCCGCCAATGAAGGAGATGTGGTTTGGAATGAAGGAGAAGCGGCAGATTACTTTAACGAACTGTTCACGGACTCTGGCCAACGCTATTTGAGCCAACCCGACTTATCTCAACCGCTTGATGAAAATCAACCGCTTTCTTTACCCATCACCCACAATTTAGTGGTAATGATTACAATAGTCAGTGAAGGGGAAGTTCCCGATTTAGAAACGGATTTAGCCAGTTTGGAGGCGATGAATAGTGGGTTAAAAGCAATTATTAATCTTCACTATCAAGGCAGACTCAGAGGAATTCAAGTTCATTTTTCTCCAGCCCGTTTAGGGGATGAATTAACCGAAGAGCAATTGTTACAAAATTTTCCCGAACTGATTCCCCTTTAAGGAATAATATCGGTTTTCTTTGAAGTTAAACAATGTTCTTCACTCCAGAAATTTTCGGTTTAATAGTGTTCACAAACGTTAATAGATTTATGTGGAAAAAAATTTTAATTCTGTTCATTTCCCTCACCTTTTGTTGGACAACAGTTGCCTGTGGATCTTCAACAACTTCATCGACTCCACAACAATCAACGGCGGTGACATCGGCTCCAAAAAATCAAGTCACAGACGGTAAATATCCCGTTCAACAAGCCCAATATAATGATGTCGATGGGGAGTATACCTTGATGTTATTAAATACTCCTGCGGGTAAATCTGCCACCTATCGCACCACGAATTTACAGATGGCACAGTTAACAGAGGAACAAATCAAAGCCGGAGAAAAAAGCAGCTTAAATATTAATAATGGTCAACCCATTTTTTATTTAACGCCAGATTTCCGCATTGAATACGTTCATAACGTTACCGAAACTCAAACTAACCCCGCCACTGGTCAACCGCAAACCGTTGTCGTGCGTCAAGAATCGAGTTTCTGGACACCTTTTGCCGCTTCTTTGGCTGGAAGTGCCATAGCCAATACCTTATTTGCCCCCCGTTATTATGTGCCTCCGGTGTATCAACCTGGCGGTGTTATGACCGGGTATGGCGGTTACGGTTCCAACTATAACCAAGCCGTCAACGACTATCGGACTCGTTACAATAGCCCCCCGGCGGCGGTAAAAAATAGCACCACCTTACGCACCACCGGAAATATCCGCAACTCTAGTCCGAATTCCTCTGGAAATCGTTCCACATCCCGCAATTCCAACCGTTCAACGGGTTCTGGGTTCGGAGCAACGGATTTACGTCAGTCGCCGAATAAAGGTTCAACCCAACAACGCAAACCCAGTTTCGGTAGTGGTTCCCGCAGTCGTTCTTCCTCTGGAAGTGGCAGCAGAAGACGCCGTTAATTTAGAATAAAAAAGCATTTTAGGCTCCTGGGTTTGACCTAGGAACCTAAAACCATATCTATGAAAATATATAATTGTAATGTTGATATTAATTATATGATCAATAATTTTATAGATTCTTACTATCCTCAACAAATTAAAAAACTAAGCCAGTTAACAATTGATGATCTTCTAATTAACAAAAATCCTTATTTATGGAGAAATGCAAAAAATCAGACAGTCAACGAATTTGCTAAATATTTAATTGATTCATTCTTATTAACCCAAGGAGAAATCTTTCTAAACTTATTACTAAAAGATTTAGCTATCTGTATCTCAGAAACACTATACCGAGGAGTCAAATCAACTCTTAATAGTGTTGATTTGGAATTTGAGAGAGAAGGAATTTATTATATCGTTGGGATTAAATCAGGAATAAGCTGGGGTAATTCCGATCAAATTAATCGAATGAAAGATAACTTTAAAAAAGCTAGAATGATTTTAAGAGAACACAGTTGTCTTTAGATTTATAATTAGAAGAATCTTCTGATTTAGAAGAATAAGCGATCGCCAAATCAATCTAGTCGCCAGGTTGCAGTTTAAGCCCTTGTATAATTTATAAAGGAATTGCAACTTGTCCAGAATTCGTTAATTTTGTTATTGCCATCTTTTGCCCCTTTGTCACTTTCCCTTTCTAGGTTCTTTACCCTTCATCTTTGCCATGACTACTTAACCAGTTGAGTCTCAAAATATCTTTTGATTAAATCATGAGATATCTCTTTGGTTATCAGAGTTTAGTTGTGAGTTTTCATAGATAATGTTGTTAGCTGGTTAAATTAACCAAACCGACTATTTCTTCTCCACATTTAAAAAGAAAGTCTGTTATAGATTGACATTCACTTTTACTAATTGAATATTTTTTGTTTGTTAAAGGATCAATATCAGCTTCATGAACAATTACATTTCTTCTGTCTACAATCAATTTTAATGTAGTTTTAGCAGTTTTATCATTCATTGCCATTTTCATAGCAATTTTTTGCCATTTTTGCTTTTCGTCCCATATATAGCTTAATCCTTCAGCTACTTTTTTAGGATCTTGATAGGCAATAATCTTCAGCTTTCTGATAATTGCTTGCTCAAATATATATTCTTTTGGAGGAACTGTTGCATTAATCAGTTCATTATAAGCCGATATTGATATTGATTCTGCAAGATATTGCGGCGTTGGGTTTCTTTGACCCATGAAAATTTGCACCATTCCTATACGAATGACATCATGGATAAGTTTATCAAAAGCACTTACAGAGTAGACTATTTGAGATCGTAATAAATCATCAAATGAAAGTGGTGATTTTATATTGCTTTCTAGATACTCATAAAGAGAAGTTAGATCCTTCGCCTCTTGCATATTCTTCTTAAAGAGTGTTAATGCACTACGCATATTGTAATAATTCAATTAATTTATTAGTTAGCAATTGAAATCTTTCTTCAAAAACATTTCTGTTCTTTATCATCTGCCCTAGAACAAGACCAGCCTCACCTATTTCGGTATCCAATAAATCAAAAACAGGCACCCCAGCTTGATATGACTTTGGTAACAAACCCTGAAAATCTTGTATTTCACCAAGGCAATAACCACTTTCAATAAAATCCTGTGTGTACTGTTCTGAATTTAGTGTCATTCCTACCCTAGAAATAGACTCAAAAAACTCTCCACTTATCAGAGCTTTAATTTCTGTAATGTTATCTCTATAAGGCTTTGCAGCCCGCCCTTTATGAATATTGAATCGCTGAATTAAAGTTCCAACAAATTTAGGTTCTCCTTCTAGTAATGGATAGGCAGAATCAGCAAATAGTTCAACAGAATTTTTTTTCCACAAAACCCACTTTGGCAAGATATTTTTTAAAGCATTTATCGCCATCAATGAAAATGGATCTGGGTTAGTAGGCACTATAAAGGCATGAGACGACAAAAACAAATTTTGGTTAATTGCACTTAGACCTGGGTTCAAATCTATTAAGGTATAGTCAATGGAATACTTATTTTCAGTAACTTTAATTAGCTCAGAAAATGCCCCAGGTAAATTTTGCAGCGTTGTTATAGCATTGTTGGATGTTTGAGCAAATGTTAATGCAGCATCATATTCTGATAAGTTAGCGTGTCCCGCAAGTAGATACAAAGATGGAGCCCTTGCTGGTGAAAAACAGTCTACAGCTTGAATGGGAAATGGTTTTCCAGCAAAAGCAGGCTGAACTCCATCTTTAATATTGTGGTGCTTCGTAGAATCTTCAAAATAATATTTCTCAAAATCATCGCCTAAAATTAAATTTGATAAATTACACTGCGGATCAGCATCTACAACTAAAACTTTGTAGTTTCTTGACAACATCCATCCAATATTGTATATAGAAGTTGTTTTACTGACTCCACCCTTATGATTAAAAGCAACTATTCTCTTACTCATAAACTTCCTCTTTTGCCTTCTCCATAAAGTATACCGGATAATTCTGCTAAACCAACCATTGGTTTTAAACTACTAAATCGGAATGCGATCAGATCTACATCTACTGTGAAAATTACTTGAAATTTCACAATAAATCTACCTCTGATTTCAATTGTTAGGCATTACCCTAATATTTATTATAATTATAGCCTGCGATCAGGTAAAACAGACTAGATGCAGAAATATTATAGGTTACATTTTAGCCCAGAAGTCTATTGATTTCAATTGTTAGGGATTACCATACCATCATAATACTAAATTTTCGTCTTAAATATAGCCAAACAGAAATAGCGAATGGAATTAACCTATTATGATCTTTAAAAAAATATTTTTTAAAGATCATAATTTCTGTTAAAATAACTCTCAGGTTAACAAAAATGACACAATAGAAGCAAATTTAACAGGAATTCTTGAGATATGAGTGATTCCAAAATAGCACCTTTGATGATCCTCAAAGACGTTGGTAAATCCTATCAACAGCCAAATGGACAGCAAATTCCGATTCTTAATAACATTAACTTAGAATTGCGCCGGGGAGAAATCGTCGCTTTATTAGGGCCGTCGGGTTCAGGAAAATCGACCTTAATGCGAATGATTGCTGGGTTAATTTCTCCGACCCAAGGACAAGTTCTTTGTCATGGAAAACTTTTGATTGGGATCAATCCAGGGGTGGCTATTGTCTTTCAAAGCTTTGCCCTTTACCCTTGGTTAACGGTTTTAGAAAATGTCGAATTAGGATTAAAAGCCAGGGGATTTCCGGTAGACTGGCGACGACAAAAAGCCCTAAAAATGATAGATATTATTGGGTTAGATGGGTTTGAAAATGCTTATCCAAAAGAACTATCAGGGGGAATGCGACAACGGGTTGGGTTTGCTAGAGCTTTAGCCGTTGAACCCGAATTATTATGTATGGATGAACCTTTCTCGGCTTTAGATGTTTTAACCGCAGAAAACTTGCGAATTGAACTGTTAGATTTGTGGTTAGAAAAACGTATTCCTACCCAAGCAATTTTAATTGTAACTCATGGGATTGAAGAGGCGATCACCTTAGCAGATCGGGTGATTGTTTTAGGTAGAAATCCGGGGCGAATTCGGGCAAATTTATCAATTAAATTAAGTCATTATCGCGATCGCAAAAGTCCCAGTTTCCAAGCCTTAGTCGATCAAGTTTATAAAATTCTCACCAACCCAGAATTAGAAACCTTAGAACCTCAAACAACCGTTAAAAATACTCCGAATAAATATCAATCTTTATCCTACGTCCGCATTGGTTCTATTGCGGGTTTATTAGAACTCTTAGAAGATCGACAAAATCCTGATTTATATCGTTTAGGACAAGAACTGCAACTGGAAGTTGATGATTTACTTCCCATTGTAGAGGCAGCAAAATTCATGGATTTAATCGAAATTCGAGAAGGAGATTTGAACTTAAAACCAATCGCCCTAGAGTTTATTCAGGGAAATATTGATCAGCGAAAACAAATTATTCGTCAACAATTACTCAGACATATTCGCCTAGTTCAACAAATTTATACCCTTTGTCAGTCAAAACAGAATCATCGTATTCCTGAAGATTTAGTCTTAGATATTTTGAATAATCATTTTAGTCCTAAAGAAGCTCAACGACAGTTAAATACAGCCATTGACTGGGGACGTTATGCAGAACTTTATGCCTATGATGAACCCAGTGGGGAAATCTTTTTAGAAACATCTGATTTTAGTTCAATGACACCGGAGGGATAAACTACATGACTCGTTCTCTTACCCCTGAAAATCAAACCTCAGATCGTTCTCGTTTCACATGGCAAGATGGTTTATTAATTCTAGCGGTTATTACCGTACTGTTAGTCATTGTTCGCACAGCTTCTCAATTCGTAGGAGATTATGAACCTGATGTTAGAATTTCCACCCATTTAGATCAACTTCCGAGTTATACCGCCCAAACCTTATTAAGAATGGGATGTGCTTATTTTTTATCCTTAATTTTTAGTTTGGTTTATGCCTACTCTGCTTATCGTTATCAATGGGCTGCTAAAATTTTAATTCCCCTATTAGATATTTTACAATCGATTCCGGTCTTATCATTTTTACCTGGGGTTGTACTCGCTTTAATTACTCTATTTCCGGGTCAAAGAATAGGCGTTGAATTAGCTGCTATTCTGTTAATTTTTACGGGGATGACTTGGAATTTAGTGTTTAGTTTCTATCAATCTTTATCCAATATTCCCAGAGAATTATTAGAAGTCGCAAAAGTCTATCATCTCAATTCTTGGCAACGGTTTTGGTCAGTGGAATTACCTTCGGGAATCTTAGGATTAGTTTGGAATAGTGTCATGTCCGTTGCTGGGGGATGGTTTTTTCTAATGGCAATTGAATCCTTTACATTAGGTGCTCGCAGTTTCCGCCTTCCCGGTTTAGGATCATTTTTAGCCCAAGCATCAGATCAAGGTGATTTCATCTCTATTGCTTGGGGGTTAGGAGTTTTAATTGCAATTATTATTATTCTGGATTTTTTGGTCTGGAAGCCGTTAATTGCTTGGGCAGAAAAATTTAAGTTAGAAACCGTTGAATCCCAAAATGTTCCTCAATCGATTGTATTAGATTTCCTGCGACGTTCCCCAACTTGGCGAATTGTAACCGAACGCTTTAGCCAGCTTTGGTCAGAAAAAATGGGTCAGACTATCGGAAAAACTCATCCCCATCTCACCCCCGTTTTACCATCAAAATCCCATCATAATTGGGGGAGTCGTCTGTTTTTAACCGGGTTTGGATTTATTATTTTATGGGGAACCTGGGAAGCAGTTTTATTGTTACAAAAATTGGATTTTCAAGACTGGAAACAAGTGATTGTAGGGGCTATTTTAACCGCTTTACGGGTTGTGATTGCCTTATGTTTATCTTTATTATGGACTGTACCTGTGGGAGTTGCTATTGGCCGAAATCCTCGACTCGCCCAAAGTTTACAACCCTTAGTTCAAATTGCTGCATCGGTTCCAGCAACAGCTTTATTTCCCGTCTTATTACTATTTTTAGCCCGTTTAGGAGGAGGATTACAAATCGGTTCAGTGGCACTGATGATGTTAGGAACGATGTGGTATATCTTATTTAATGTGATTGCCGGGGCGCAGGCAATTCCCTCGGAGTTATTTGAAGCGGCCAGTATTTATAAACTCTCGTTAATACACCGATGGAAAACAGTAATTTTACCCGGAATTTTTCCCTATTTAATTACAGGAATGATTACGGCTGTGGGTGGGGCGTGGAACGCCAGTATTGTCAGTGAATATGTTCAATTTCAAAACCAAACGTTAACAACACCAGGGTTAGGATCACTGATTTCTCAGGCTACTGAAACAGGGAACTATCCTCTATTATTTGCTTCTACGGCTGTAATGTCGTTATTAGTGGTCTTAACAAACCGTTTAATTTGGCGAAGATTATATCAATATGCTCGCTCAAAATACCAACTTTTGTAATCATTAACCCCTTTTCCCTCGGAGTGAGGCGTGAACGCCTCACTCCGAAGTTAGAAAATTATTCAGTTTCTTCAACTTTTAAGGAATTACAGGGGATTTTTTCGAGTTCAATTCGGGTCGGATCTCCACTCGAATAAACCTCCAAATCTATATTAGATTCTCCAACAAATAAGCAATATTCTCCCGGAAAAACAACCCGTTCAAAATAACCTCGAACTGTAGTTTCCATCCGCAGAATTTGCAGTTGTTTAGTGGGGTTTTTATAACTGCATAAAATTTCAGTTTTAATCGACTCTACAGGCAAGTGTACTGTTTGCATGATCTTTTATTAAAGTTGGGTTTTAAAGGACTGTTTTGAAATTTCTCAACTTTTCAGTTAAGGGTGAGGGACAGGGGAGGAATCACAGACCGGGTTAAAAACCGGGAACGTGATCTATCTTGACTAACGTTGGATAGACTTGTCCTGATGCTTCTGTGCAACCCTGATGAAAATGGTTAATCTTGTGATGTTATCAAATCATCATAACTTAACAATTTTTGAATTAAGTTATGTTAACTATATTATACACTTATTAACCCCGTTGCAACAAGGGAAAAGTTGTTAGAATCATCAACACAATCCTTTATAAATTCCGTGTTTGATCAGAAATTTGTGAAGATTTTGTTGAGTGATCCCCAGGATAGGTAACAGACTGAACCGTCTCCTTTCCATTGCTACTACCATTTCCCTTAGAATCAGCTTCCCTGTCTGTATTCAGTGCGACATTTTCTAAATCTTTGGGTTGAGAATCATGCCCCATCAAACGGGATTGTAGGCTTGTGGCAATCACATAAAAGACCGGAATAATATATAAACTCAGGAACGTCGAGACAATCATTCCCCCCATCACAGCCATTCCAATCGCCACTCGACTCCCCGCCCCGGCTCCTGTGGCAAAAGCCAAAGGTAGAACCCCTAAAATGGTCGATAAAGCCGTCATCATAATCGGTCGAAATCGTAATCGACAGGCTTCTAAAGCCGCTTGTTGAATCGATAACCCCTTTTCTCGCAATTGGTTGGCAAATTCTACAATTAAAATTGAGTTTTTAGCGGCTAATCCAATCAACATAATTAACCCAATCCGACTATAGGCATTTAAGTCGAGTTGTGCGATCCATAACGCCCCAAATGCCCCTAATAACGACAAAGGAACTGCTAATAAAATAATAATTGGATCAATATAACTTTCAAATTGGGCGGCTAAGGTAAGGAAAATAAAGATTAAAGCTAGAGCAAAAATAAAATTAGTCGCTTGACCCGCTTCTTTAAATTCTAAAGATTCTCCAGAGTAAGCCGTTTGCATTTCAGGAGGTAAAATTTCTTTCGCTAAATTTTCTAACGCCTTTAACGCTGCTCCTAAACTCACGCCCGATGCTGGACTGCCTTCTAAAGTCGCAGACCGAAAGCGATTAAAGTGGTTAATTTGGGGCGGTGTTGTTGCCGTTGAAAGGGTGACTAAATTACTTAAAGCAATCATTTCTCCCTGTTGGGAACGCACATATAATTCCTTTAAATCTTCTGGATTTGCTCTATACTTTTCCTCGGCTCGAACCACAACTTCATAACGTTGATTTCCCTGATTAAAATTTGTGATTTCCTGTCCTCCGACTAAGATTTGTAAGGTTCGAGCAATATCCTGTACAGAAACTCCTAAATTTCCCGCTTGGGAACGATCTACAGTAATCGTTAATTCGGGTTTATTCAGCTTTAAATTAGTATCAATATTGACCAATTCAGGTAAATCTCTAGCGCGAATTACAAAGTCTTGAGAGACTTGTGCGAGTTGTTCTAAATCATTGCCTTGTAAAACAAATTGTATCGGTTGACCTTGACCGCCTCCAGGTAATCCCCCTGGATTTGTGGGGAAAACTAAAGCATCGGTAATTGTTGAAAATTTACCCAATAATTGCTTAACAAGAGATTGTTGAGATTGTTCTGGTTTTGTGCGTTCAGACCAAGGTTTTAAACGGGCAAAAGAGAATCCTGTATTCGCTTGAGATCCTCCTCGACTCGAACCTGCAATAGCAAAATAACTATCAACTTCCGGCACTTGACTTAAAACTTTTTCAACCTGTTGAACCACACGATTTGTATAGTTTAAACTCACGCCTTCTGGAGCCGTAATCGGAGCAAAAATTCGACCTCGATCTTCTGTGGGTAAAAACCCTTGGGGTAATTGCAAGAATAACCAAACTGTTAACCCTAAAAAGGCAATAAATCCTAAAATTATTATGGGTTTAATTACCATCATGATTCGCAATGTCCAAGAATAAATAGCAATGATTTGATTCAAAAACCACTCAAATAAATCCAGGGGTAAAGAGAACAGTTTCATCAATCCCTTGGGGCGAGTTTCTTGACGTAATAATCGCGCCGACATCGGAGGTGCTAAGGTTAAGGAAACGATACTTGAAAACACCACAGAAGCGGCTAAAGTTAAAGCAAATTCATTAAATAATCGTCCACTGGTTCCTCCTGCAAAGGCAACGGGAACAAATACCGCAACTAGAACAACCGTTGTTGCTATTACGGCAAAAACAACCTCTCCAACGGCGGCATAAGTCGCTGGAAACGCATCTAGCCGTTTTTCTTCCATATAACGGATGATATTTTCTAAGACTACAATCGTATCATCTACGACTAAACCTGTTGCTAACGTTAAGGCAAATAGTGTTAAGGTATTAATGGAAAATCCCATAAAAAACATCACACTAAATGCCCCAATTAAAGAAATAGGAATCGTAACCGCAGGAATTAAGGTAGCTCTCCAATTTCGCAGGAATAAAAAGATAATTAAAACCACTAATCCAATTGAAATTAGCAAACTAACCCAAACTTCTTCAATCGCCAGTTCTACAAATTCGGAATAATCCACAGCAATTTCATAGCTGACTCCTTCAGGAAAACTTTTTTTGAGTTCCGCTAATTTGGCTTTAATCCCATGCGCCACTTCAATTAAATTCGCATCGGAAAGTTTACTAATCCCTAATCCCACAGCAGGAGTTCCATTAAAACGAGCAATTACCCGATCATCTTTTGCCCCAATTTCTGCCCGTCCTATATCTCTAATTTTAATTTGTGAGCTATTATCATTTCGCTTAATAATTAAGTCTTCATAATCTTGGGGAGTTTCCAGTTTCCCCAAGGTTCTCACGGGATATTCTGTTTCTTTTCCTTCAATTCTGCCACTAGGAATTTCAACATTTTGTCTTCTTAAGGCTTGTTCAACATCTAAAGCGGTAATTTGACGGGCTGCCATTTTTACGGGATCTAACCATAATCGCATCGCATAACGACGTTCTCCTGAGATAGAAACACTATTCACCCCATCAACAGTTTCTAAAGCATTTTTAATATAAAGATCTGCGTAATTACTTAACTCTAAAGGAGATAAAGTTTTACCAAAAAAGGCGATCCATAAAATCCGTTCATCATCTCCCGATCGCTTTTCTACCACTGGAACATCAACATCATCGGGTAATTTTCCTGCTCCTCTGGCTACCCGACTTCTAACTTCTTGGGCGGCGACTTCTAAATCTCGATTTAATTCAAATTGTACCGAAATAGAACTACTTCCCTCCCGACTACTAGAAGTTAATGTTTTAATTCCAGCAATACCGTTAATTTGTGCTTCTAAAATTTCCGTAACTTCAGTTTCCACAACCTGCGGACTCGCCCCTGGATAACTGGTGCTTACAGTAACAATCGGCGGATCAATTTTAGGATATTCCTGTACGGGAAGGCGAGTATAACCCACTATTCCTAAAATAATAATCAGCAATGAACAAACCGACGCAAAAACAGGTCTTTTAATAAAAAAATTAGTAAACATAAAATCAGTTATCAGTTATCAGTTATCAGTTATCAGTTATCACTACTCTTTAATGTTGACCTGTGGAATTGTTATCAGAATTGGGAGGTAAAATATTAATAGTCGCGCCATCGGATAATTTTTGTGTACCGGAAACAATTAGTTTTTGTCCGGGTTGAAGTCCTTCTAAAATTTCCGCGCGATCGCCTTGAATTAAACCTAATTTAACAGGTTGTCGTTTTGCGGTTAATTTTTCCTGTCCTTCGGCTAGAAATACAAATCGTTGATCGCCTTGAAATTTAACGGCTGTCATGGGAATGACAACAACATTGTTTTTTTGTTTCCAAACCACTTCAGCCCGGACAAATTGACCATCTTTAAATACTCCTTGACTATTATCAAAACTAGCTTTTGCTAAAATCGTTTGAGAGTCTTGATTCACAGAGGGGGAAATAAAACTAATGCGTCCGGTTGCTAATACTTTTCCCTGATTATCAACCATTTTCACAGGTAATCCTAATTTTAAATCCTCCTTCCGTTCTAAGGCGATCGGTAAACTTAATTCTAACTGATCATTAGCGGTTAAACGGGTGATGATATCTCCTTTACTAACATAATCTCCCACCTTAATATCCACATTTCCTGCAACTCCGGTAAACGGTGCTAAAACGGCAGTTTCTTGCAAATCGACTTCAATACTGCGAACTTGAGCCACTGCTTCAGCAACCTGTGCTTCCGCCTGTTGAATTTCTTGAATCCGAGTCCCGTTTTCTAATTGTCTTAAAGCTTGTTGTTCTTGTTCAACAACCGCCCGACGTAAATTAATTTCTGATTGTCGATTTTGCTGTAATTGTTCCAGACGACGTTGAGACGCTTTTAAATTCGCTTCAGCACTGGTTTTTTGAGATAACAACGCATCAAATTCATCCTGAGAAATTGCCCCCGATTTGCTTAATTCTGCAAAACGATTGACCCGATTTTCGGCTAATTGTGCCAAAGCTCGAATTGAATCAATTTGAGCTTTGGCTTCATTAATTTCTGCTAAAAAACTCCCCGATTCCGCATCGGCTAATTTCGCTTTAGCCTCCACTAATTTCGCCCGTCCCTGAGCAATTTCTTCCGGGCGACTTCCGGCTTGTAATTCTGCTAACCGGGCTTGAGATCGAAGTAAATTGGCTTTAGTTTGGGTTAAATTCGCTACTACATCATCACTTTTTAGCCGTGCGATCGCATCTCCGGCTTGAACCATTTGTCCCGATTCTACTAAAATTTGGGTAATTCGACCTTCAATTTCAGGCTTAATATCCACCGCCTGTTTTGCCTCTAAGGTTCCCACAAATTCAGAGGTTTCTTCAATATTAAAATTTTCGACCGAAGCAATTCTAACTGCATTTCCTTTAGGTCGATCAGATCTTTCTGCTGTTGGGCTTTCCCCGTTCTTAGCAGTAGATTGCCACCATTGTCCACCGAAAAAACCAATGCCTAATGTTATTAAAATAACCAGGAGCATTTTTAACCATCCTGTTTGAAAAATTGCAGGTTCTAGGGTGGTTTTTGGGGGTAAGAATTGAGGGTGGAGATCGGTTTTATTGGGGTAAAACTCTGGCTCAACCCACTCTTGATCCTGCTCTTTCACGGTAGATTTTGGGGATTGCAAATCAGACATTTTTAAGCAAAAATCGAGATTATTTTTCATGGAGCAGAATAAGAAGAAGATAGAGGTCAACTCAGAATTTTGCTCTAACTTTACAAGATATTCAACTCACCGAACCTCTTTCGGAGGATAGAAGTGGAATCGCACAAATTTTCTTTTTCTAAACATTCATATAGCCAATCCATTTCTGATCTCAACATGATTTTTGCACGCTCCGAAGTTGCAGCTTGAAAAGAGTCCGTCACCAAATTTCCCATTTCTTGACTATCTAAATAAGCTTTTCTTTGATGACAAACCCTTAAACGATTTTCAATTAATTGCACTCGTTCTGAAGATTCTAAATCCGCAAAAAAGAAATATTTGACTAAAAATCGAGCGCGACTTTTAACCCAGCTTTCTTGAGGATGTTCTAACATTTTTTCCCGCCAACGAGCGCGTCCGCTAGGAGTAATAGCATAAATTCTGCGACTAGCTCCTGCATCCCCAGACTCTTCTAGCAACACTTGGATGTGACCCCGTTCTTCTAAACGTTTGAGTAAGGGATAAATCGCTCCATAGTTCACACTCATACAACTACTGAGAAACAACTCTAGTCGCTGTTTTAGTCGGTAGCCATGTAAGGGTTCTCGCTGTAATAGTCCCAGGGCAGATAACTCTAACATTATATCAAGTTGATAGTTTATTAAATTACTTTTATTTTACTCGATTGATTTTTAGTCAATAAGGTTGTCGTTTCTTCCAGTTGTCTTTTCTAGCAATATTAGAGAAGTTTAACCCAGACTGAAACGGAATTTAACCTCAAACCTTTAAAGTGGGCGTAAACATTCAATCATGCTTCCTGTGAGTATTCCAACCCTTGTTAGTCTTCCATTAGCTGCGAAATTCCGTACATTTAACCCCCGTGAACAAATTCCCCTTTGGTCTAATGCCTTGTGGAAAATTGAACGGGGTGTTGTTCGCACCCTCACCTGGACAGAAGATGGAACCTTGATTAGTTTAGGATATTGGGGACACAACGATGTTATCGGTAAACCCTTAACCCAACTGGAAGCATATCAAATTGAATCTGTTACCCGCGTTGAAGTCAGTCTCATCCCTTCAGCAGATTGGTCAAATTATACGGATGCAATTTTAATCCATCTTCGCCAAACGGAAGAACTGCAAAGCATTCTCCATACCCAACGAACAGAACAACGTTTATTGAATTGTTTAAAATGGCTGGCGAAAAAATTTGGTCGGTTGACACCGGAAGGATTATTGATCGATTTACGTCTGACCCATGCTGATATTTCTGATGTCATTGGTACAACAAGAGTGAGTGTCACTCGTATGATGATTAAGCTGGAACAAGATGGATTAATTCAACGTCCGGGTCGTCATTGTATTATTTTAAATCAGTTTTGACAGTTATAAATTTTTGCAGATGTTTTAAACAATAAACAACATCAGGATGGTTGCGGATGCTTCTCATCGGTGTCGTGATTTTCCATGACAGGCTATTCTCTATCCTATCAATGATTTGAGCTTGCTGTTGAATCTCCTGAGCTTGTTGTTGAATCTCCTGGGCTTGTTGCTGAATCTCCTGGGCTTGCTGCTGGATCACGGCATTTTGGGCTTGTAATTTTGATCGTATGGCTTGATTAAAAAGAAAATTGACCCTATGCAATTTTGATATTTTATTTTCCCCGCAATGTTTGCTGAAGCGTTCATGAACATCAACTAATTCATAAATAGCTTCTTGATAGGCTTCAGGAATAAGAGTCTCTTCTGTATTATAACGAAATCGGCGATGTATCATCATTGCACTGTATTGTAAACAATCCTCTGCTTTTGCATATTCTTGCTTGTCACACCAATTTCTCGCCTCATCTATGCTTTGCTGAATACTCTGAAGATCTACCAAATAGTTCCACACAGAGACAGTTACTCCATTATCAATCATTGGAATTTGTTCCGCATCAAATATTCGTGATGATTTCGGGCCTAATTGAGTAATTATAAATAATAAATCCGTTACTCCAGCCTCTTTTGCTAATTCTTGAGCAAGTCGCAATTGCTCAGGAGTATCATTATGGGAAAATAAAATATACTTCCAAATTGTTTTAATCGGTTTCTGTTGCTGACGAGCATCACTCGCAAAATCTTTCATAAATTTAAAGGCTTTTTGGAAGTCTCCATTCTGACGATAAGGGAGATATGATGGCTGATCAATTCCATCGATCGCAAAGATGATCTCATCCAGTCCAGAAGACACATATTCTGGCTGATAAAAACCATGAGCATTAGTACACATTGTGATTCTTGTCGTTGGAAACAACTGTTTAGCCAGTTGAATCATTTGGCAAAGATTCTTATTCAATAAAGGTTCACCGTGTCCTTGAAAATCAATCGTCTGAATGTGAATGTGCTGGCGTTGTAGGTCGCACAGAATTTTTTCCAAGACGGCAATATCCAAGTCATAGGGAGGCGATATTCGGGTTTTTCGTTCCCCAGGAGTCATGCAACCGGGACATACCAGGGTACACCGAATGGTCGGCTCGACCTGGAAGACAAGGATTTCTTTATTCTCCGAAAAGGAGGAGTTGTATTGCAGATGTTTGGCGAGACAATAACATTGGGTACAAAACTCAGGAAACGGCATTTCATTTTCAGAAAGTTTATTTCTGATCTGTTGAAAAGTCTTCCCCAAATAAACATCTTGCCCATAATCAACAACGCTTTCAAAGGGTTGTAGAGTTAATAAACTCCCATAATCGTCCCAACAGGCCAAGGAGCCATTCGCTCGCAAAAAGATACTATGGTTTGAATTACAATCCATTGTTTTTTTCCTTATCTGCTATCTGTCTAAGGATTAAATATACCAAAAGTTTCGGTATATTCAACCCCTATCGGACAAAAAGCAGAAACTTTCGGTATATATCTGTCCTTGATTATTCAATTGTTGGGGTATACGCAACACTTCTACCTAACCTAAAATTGAGCGCGAACAGTAAAGGAATAATCGCCACCAGGTTCTAATTGATAATCATACTTTTCTAAAAACCGTCCCAAGGGTTCTTGGATTAATGCTCGTCCTTGGGACGGTTGAATTGTGAGTTTTTTGGTGTGTCGAAATCGCCATTGAAATCGCCACTCATAATCACCAGCACTGACTTCTCCTTCGAGAAGACCCTGTTGCCAAGATTGCCGCGTAATTCTAACATACGCTGTTGTTTCAGGTAAACTTTGAGAACTCACTCTGTACTATCAACAAGACTACGATTATTGTATAGACTCATTGCTTTTTCGACACCTTGATGTAAACTCAAATCAATCGCTTCTCCCACCCATTTTAGAACTTGTTCCATGACTTGCATTTCTGTTGAGGAAAATTTTCCCAGAACGTAAGAAACCGTTTCCCGCTCACTGGTGACAGAAGTTGACTTGGGTTTACCAATTCCAATTCGCAACCGAGGAAAATTTTGAGTTCCTAAATGGGAAATAGTGGATTTCATACCATTATGACCTCCGGCGGAACCGGACAACCGCAGCCGCAACCGTCCTAATGGTAAATCCATATCATCATAAATGATTAATACGGAGGTTGGAGGTAGTTTATACCAATCAACGACAGCACGAATGGCTTGTCCTGATAAGTTCATATAGGTCAGTGGCTTTAACAAGCGAATTTTCTCTCCAGAGGATGTTACCCCTTCGCCGAATTTCCCTTTAAATTTGCGATTTTCTGAAATTGGAATTCGCCAAGCTGTTGCTAAAGCATCGATAGCCTCAAAACCAATATTGTGTCGGGTTTGATTATATTTAGCTTCGGGATTTCCTAAACCTACAATTAATTGCGGAACAATTAATGTCTTGGCAGGTGTAACCTCCATGATCATAATCGTTGATATCACTCACTAACATTCATCCTGAAGTATAGCCGTTTGATTCTCGTTAAGCATTAATCAATGGAGTTGATTTTTTCCTCTTTTGGGCTGGATGCTACCGTTGAGTTATTTTCTGGCTTAATTTTCGTCGTTTCTTCTAACTGTTGGGCTTCCCGTTTAAATTCATTCTCAAACTCTCTGGAAGCCTGTTGAAACCCTTTGAGCGCTTTCCCCAAACTACTCCCAATTTCGGGTAATTTTTTGGGGCCAAAAATTAAAAGTGCCAAAACCAAAATCACGGCCATTTCGGGTAAACCAATTCCAAATATATTCACTAAAATAGTCTCCTAAGTTCTAAAAAAATAACCTTTATACATTATAAATAGAAAACCGTGAACTGTGCTTTTCGACTTTCAACAAGTAGAAATACAGGATTTAGGTTGAGGATTTTCAATAATAATACTTCAAACCCATCTCCTAAATCGCTGATCACAGTTCACGATTAACCGGATTTGAAACTTGATTAGCGGGTTAAATTAGCCCAGTTCACATCCACATTCTCAAGTAGCAGTGAGGAGTTATAAATCTGTAAAATAATTAACAGAAACACGAAAAACAGCCCCATAAACACTGCCATTACAGAAGTTGTCCCCCAACCTGGAGAAACTTTACCATACTCAGAATTTAAAGGTCTTAGTACATCTCCTAACCAAGTCCGTTGTGCCATAGTTCACCTAAATTTTTTACATCAACAAAATTTTATCTGGATTTTGGACACCCCCACCGCTTCCGGTTAGGGAAGATATGGGAGGCTTAGGCTAATGTTACCCGATTTCGGGTGTCCCAATTTCAGGTTAAACACTCTGTCCCGGCTCCAGTACCGAAACAATTGTTAAATTGTCTTAATTTTTATGAGTATTTTATTATAGAAGCACACGAATAACAAGGGATTAATCATAATGGAACCCGCATTAGCTCTTAGCATTTCCATCGCTGCGGTTGTTATCGCCCTGACGGGATATGCGATTTACACAGCTTTCGGCCCTGCTTCTACTGACCTGCGCGACCCATTTGAAGAACACGAAGACTAACATGGGGCTGGGGATATCCGCAATGGCAAGGCTTTAAACCCAAATCTCTGGTAACAATACCTACAGAGCGCAAGTTGAATCGTTGAACCAATCCCCCGGCTAGAAGCAGGGGGGAATGTCAAGAATGTTAGACTAGCTGATCTGACCTAAATATGGGACGATCTTACTAAAGACTATTGTTGAAATGCTGAAGTTAAAGACGATCAGCCTCTAAACTTTGTCTTGATTCTTTAAGTTGCTAGTTATTTTAATCCTATGAGTAGCACTTCACAACAAAAGTCCTCCTTATCTTCCTCCCTGTTTTCGGCACAGGGCATGGTGATTACAGGGATTGTGTGGGCTGTTCTTGCCTTGTTATTCTTCCTGCTGTTTAGTGTGACGGTGGAAGGAGAGGAGTTACCTCTGTGGTACTCCATCGGAACCTACGTTTTTGAATTAGGGGCATTTCTGGCAGCAGCGATTGTCTGTTATAGAAACTGGCAAAGTCCCCAGATGGTTAGCGGTCGCAACGTCTGGTTGTGTATCGGTTTAGGGGTGTTTTTCTACTTTGTCGGGGGTGTCCTCTTTGGTGTGTGGGAACTCGTCTGGCATTTAGACCCGGCGGTTTCCATCGCCGATGCTTTTTACGTTCTCAGCTATATCTTTCTTGGGGCTGGGATGATTCTGGCTGTCCTCTCTAAACGAGTGGATTTAGAAATTGCCCAGTGGATTGCCTTGTTGGGGGTAGCTGTTGCTGGAACTGCCTTTGGTCTATGGGTTGCAAGCCCCACCTTTTTTGGATTGCTGGGTTCACCGGAACCTGTGGCCATTGAACAACCAGTTGCCAAGGCTTCAGTTCCATCCACTGTGGCATCTGCCCCTAAATCTGCTCCTAAATTGGAGAAACCTGGGGCTAAAACTCAGGCTGCTGCTGAAATCGAACCAAAGGACGAAACCACTTCTGCCCCTTTATGGGTAGAAGCCCTTGATAGCAAACTTGAACCCCTAGAATTTGGGGTGAATTTGTTTTATATCATTGGGGATGTTTTCCTGTTGATTTTGGCAACGGCCCTAATTTTAGCCTTTTGGGGGGGACGGTTTTCTCAGTCATGGCGGATGATTGCGTTTGCTATCTTTTCCCTCTACATTGCGGATATGTACTTCAAATGGGCTGACTCCCGACTGCAAGGCGAATATGAAAGTGGGGGCTTATTAGAAGTCTTCTTTGTGTTTACGGGTGTTTTATTTGCTGTTGGAGCGATTTTGGAGTACGACATCTCAACCCGTTCTCGTCAAAGCCGACGGGGTAGACGCACGGCGAAAGGTTAATCGATTCACCTGTTGGGGTTTCGATTTCAACAAGATCGAGATCAATGGAAATCCAGTTTAATCCTTCTCCCCTCCTCATAAGGAAGCCTCGTTGGAAACCTCGTGGCTTCTGCCCGGGGAGAGTCCACCCTAATCCTTCGACATCAAGAGACTCCTAACTCAATGACATCCACGAAACTGTCTGAATCGGAAAAACAGGAAATTATTAGGCTCTATCAAGATGTGCCAGAGGAAACAACGATTACTTTGGCAGAACGTTATGGAGTCAGTAGCTCAACGGTGAGACGAGTCCTGCAAAGTGCTGTTCCTAAAGATGTCTATGACATTCTGACGGCTCAAAAACAGCGTCTTCATCGTGTGGGTAAACGTTCCTCAGAGGATACAGGTGATTTGGATGAGCCTCAACAGGACGTTCACCTAGAGATGCCGGAACCTGTGGAGGTTTCTCGCGAATCTACACTTATACTGCCTCGAAAGCGCAAACGTTCATCTGCGCTTGATTCGGAGATTTTAGAATCTGACCCTTCTCATCCCTTAGAACTGGATTCTATGGAGACTCAAAAGTCTAATTATCACCCATCTACTCCTCGCTTAGTGGAACTGTTAGCAGCAGATCTGCTTGAACCCAGGGGTCATGTCTTTGGGGACTATGATGATGAAGAGGATGACGAGAATCAGGATGACGAGAATCAGGATGACGGGGACGAGAATCAGGATGAGGAGGATTACCTAGACGAGTTTGGGGATGAGGAGGATGAGGAGGATGACGGAGATCGGCGCAGCCTATTTTCAAATGCTCTAGTCAGTGGCGGTGCAACATTAGTCAAGATTTTGCCCCTAACGGAAACGGTACTACCTAGAACTTGCTATTTAGTCATTGACCGTTCCTCTGAATTGATTGCTAAACCCCTGAGAGCGTTTAGTGAGTTAGGAACCATTCCAGAGGAGGAAGTTCTGGAAAAAACCCTTCCTGTATTTGATAATCACCGGGTAGCCAGTCGTTTCTCAGGACGGAACCAACGGGTGTTTAAAGTTCCCGATGGCCGACTCCTGAGAAAAGCGGCTCCCTATCTACAGGCAAAAGGAATCACCAGACTGTTAATTGATGGGCAAGTCTATCGGTTTTGAATGTGTTGACTGTTGACGGGTAGGGGCGGGGTTTCCCCATCATTGTCAACTTAACGCCAAAGGCTCTGAACTCGCATTTCGGGCTGTAGAAACGTGCCATGGCACATCTCTACGTTATCTGGTCTTTCTTCCCCTAAGACCTAACCCCCCAACCCCCTTCCCTTGTAGGGAAGGGGGAGTTAGAGGGGGTTAAATCTCCGAGAGATTTCTTATGAGGAATTCTTCCCCTTCCTAACTGGGGAAGCACCTCCTGCTTTTCTTCCCCAAAACCCGAAACCTGAAACCCAATACCCTATCAGTGGTAAGCTAAGAATTGGCCTAAAAACTTTTTTTAAACTTTAGTAACGTTAAAATGACCGAATCGACCCAAATTCCCTATCTGTTGCGTGCCGCTCGTGGTGAAAAACTGGATCGTCCCCCCGTGTGGATGATGCGACAGGCGGGTCGCTATATGAAAGCATATCGTGATCTGCGGGAAAAATACCCTTCTTTCCGCGAGCGCTCCGAAAAAACGGATATCGCTGTTGAAATTTCCCTGCAACCTTTCCGTGCTTTTCAACCGGATGGGGTGATTTTATTTTCCGATATTCTAACACCTCTCCCTGGAATTGGCATTGATTTTGATATTATTGAAAGCAAAGGGCCGATTATTACTCCTCCAATTCGCAGTTTAGAACAAGTTGAAAAACTGCATCCCATTGAACCGGAAGAAACCCTACCTTTTATTCGGGAAATTCTGCAAACTTTACGTCGGGAAGTGGGAAATCAAGCCACTGTATTAGGGTTTGTTGGTGCTCCTTGGACGTTGGCAGCTTATGCGGTTGAAGGCAAGAGTTCTAAAGATTATGCTGTGATTAAAAAAATGGCATTTTCTGAACCTGCAATTCTGCATAAATTCTTGGAAAAAATTGCAGATGCGATCGCTGTTTATGTGCGCTATCAAATTGATTCTGGCGCTCAAGTGATTCAAATGTTTGATTCTTGGGCGGGTCAATTAAGCCCTCAAGATTATGAAGTTTTTGCCCTTCCTTATCAAAAACGAGTGGTTGATCAAGTTAAACAAACCCATCCTGATACCCCGTTAATTCTTTATATTAATGGTAGTTCGGGATTATTAGAACGAATGGCTAAAACTGGGTTTGATTTTATCAGTGTTGACTGGATGGTTGATATGGCGGATGCGCGTCAACGTATGGGTCAAAATATTGGGGTTCAAGGTAATCTTGATCCTTGTGTTTTATTTGGGTCTAAAGAAACGATCCGTGAGCGGATTTTAGACACTATTAGAAAAGCTGGAAATCGAGGTCATATCCTCAATTTAGGGCATGGTGTTCTCCAAAATACCCCGGAAGAAAACGTTGCCTATTTCTTTGAAACTGCAAAACAAGCGGATCAATTATTGAAGGTTAACGCTTAATTTGTTGTGGTGCTTCAGCACATCTAGGGTTGGGTTTCCCCACCCTAGAAATCCAATGTCGGAAGTTTTTGGTATTGTTAATTTTCTGAAAAAAACACAAAGACACGAAGACACAAAGAGGATATATTCAAGATTTATAACGGTTGTAGGGGCGGGTTCGAGTCAATCTTGAATACCCACCAATAGATTATCTAAACCCGCCCATTATGAGGGTTCGAGTAATTATTAATAATATGAAAAAACGAATTTTTGTTACTGGTGCTAGTGGTTGTATTGGTCATTATATTGTAGAGAAACTGATTCAAAATACAGATGATGAATTATTTCTATTAGTTAGAAATCCCGATAAATTAGGATTTGATTACAATAGTTGTCCTAATATTAATATTATTCAAGGTGATTTAAGAGACATCAATCAATTTAAAGATTTATTATCTACCATTAATATAGCAATTTTAATTGCTACAGCTTGGGGTGGATATCAAGAGGTTTTAGAGATTAATGTTAAAGCTAATTTAGAGTTAGTTAAATTATTAAATCCTCAAATTTGTGAGCAAATTTTATATTTTTCAACGGCTAGTATTTTAGGTCAAAATAATAATTTATTACCCGAAGCGGGAGAAATTGGGACGGATTATATTAGAACAAAATATGAATGTTTACAGGAATTATTAAAAATTGCCCCTAGTTTACCTCCTTTGAGGGTATTATTTCCGACTTTAGTTTTAGGAGGAGACGATAATAAACCCTATTCTCATTTATCCGGGGGTATTGGTGATGTTGTTAAATGGATGAATTTAATTCGTTGGTTTCAAGCGGATGCGAGTTTTCATTTTATTCATGCTGCCGATATTGCTGAAGTAGTGTATTATTTAGTGAATCATCCTCCGATTTCCCTGGAAACAGAACAATTTGTTTTAGGAAATCCAGAAATTACCTTAAATCAAGCTATAGAAACCGCTTGTAAATATTATCATAAACCGATTTATTTCCGGTTTGATTTATCTCTGAGGTTAGCTAACTTTTTTATCTGGTTATTTAGAATCCAAATGGCAGAATGGGATCGATTTTGTCTCAATTATCGTCATTTTACTTATCAAAATCCTGTTCATCCTGCGGTTTATAACTTACCCGCCTACTGTTCAAATTTTACGGATGTTTTAAACTTAAGTCAGGTTAAAGATTAGGGGGGTTAGGATGTGCTGAAGCGCAACAACGGATTGAGATGTTTGATATAATTTTGTTAAATAGGAGATTTAATTATGTTAGCTAGTAAACTCGAAACGTTACTTAATCCTGAAGAAAATTTACAGGGCTCAGAGGTTCGTTACATCACGGATAAGGTGAGTTGGCAATATTATGAAACCCTATTAACTCAATTACAAGATAGTTTGGAGTTTCGCTTAACTTATTTAGATGGAATCTTAGAAGTTATGTCACCCAGTCGCAATCATGAAAGTATTAAAACCCGTATTGGGGATTTATTACTGATTTATTTTTTAGAGACAGATACAGAATATTATCCCACAGGTTCGATGACATTACGGAACCCAGAACAACGCGGGGGAACTGAACCCGATGAAAGTTATTGTATTGGAACTAATAAAGAAATTCCTGATTTAGCGATAGAAGTTGTGATTACCAGTGGGGGAATTAATCGCTTAGAAGTTTATCAAAGATTGGGAGTGCGTGAAGTTTGGTTTTGGCAAAATAATCAATTTCTAGTTTATCATTTCCGGTCTGAAAATATTGAACAATTTCAGCAAACATCAGGATATGAATTAATCAATAAAAGTGAAATTCTTACCCATCTCGATTTAGCTGTATTAGCGGAATATGTACAACATCCTAATCCTTTAATTGCTGCAAAATCATTTCGTCAAACCTTAAATCAGTAATTATAGCGCTTCGCGCAACAACGGGTTTTTGATATAATTTTTTTGTTAAATAGGAGATTTAACGATGTTAGCTAGTAAACTCGAAATGTTACTTAATCCTGAAGAAAATTTACAAGGTTCAGAAGTTCGTTATATCACGGATAAGGTGAGTTGGCAATATTATGAAACCCTATTAACTCAATTACAGGATAGTTTAGAGTTTCGTTTAACCTATTTAGATGGAATTTTAGAAGTTATGTCACCGAGTCGCAATCATGAAAGTATTAAAACCCGAATTGGAACCCTTTTAGAAATCTATTTTTTAGAAACAGATACAGAATATTATCCCACAGGTTCGATGACATTACGGAACCCAGAACAACGAGGGGGAACTGAACCCGATGAAAGTTATTGTATTGGAACTAATAAAGAAATTCCTGATTTAGCCATAGAAGTTGTGATTACCAGTGGGGGAATTAATCGCTTAGAAGTTTATCAAAGATTGGGAGTGCGTGAAGTTTGGTTTTGGCAAAATAATCAATTTCTAGTTTATCATTTCCGGTCTGAAAATAT
>CAITND010000093.1 GCA_903893625.1 uncultured Oscillatoriales cyanobacterium | reverse complement strand
GGCTAAAGTGCTTTCTTGGTTCAAGGAGAAAGAAAATTACAAGGTAGAAGACAGTTTGCTTGAAGTTTCGGAAACCAACATGAAAATCAACCTTGATCGTCAAGTTTTGGAAGCAGCCTAGGATTGGAGATAGGGGGAGAGCGGTTTTAAAAAGACAACCTCAATACCTGCCATTCAGATTTGTAATGTTTTTAACGAGATCACAGTCGCCACCCGACCCTGAACAGTCACTGAGATATTTTGTCAGGGTCAATGTCCCAAAAACTAGATCGTCTGGTTGATTTATTGATTATAAATACTTAACGAATCCTAAACCCTAAAACGGCGTTGACCCATTTTTACTCTTTCTTATAACTGTGATAGCGTGAAGTATTATTAAGTAGTTAGCCATAAGTCTTTTAACATTTTTATCACTACAGCCCAGTAAAAATAGATGGTTATTGTTAAAAGACTTTTTTGAACGATTACTTAGAAGAGTGAAACCTCTGCATTCGATGAAACTTTAGCGCCATAATAGAATCCTTCTTCGGCCTGTTCGATACGAATTATCATTAACTTGATAAAATTTGAATTATTCAATTGAGATTTATTCTCCATAGGTGTAATTTGCACGATCTCCTGAAATTGTAAACGACCTTTGCTTTTAAAGCCTATTCCAGCTTCGCTTATATCTAATGAATCACCAGTGAAAACTTCCCCACGTGCATTCATGATTTCTATTTTTTGAGATGTAATCTTTCGAGGATCCTGACGAACATCCGATTTCGTCATTTCGTACTCAATCGCTGCCTGGACACTCCGAATTTTTGTGTCAATCAAGGCTTCAACTTCGGCTTTTCTAATTGTTTGTTCTTGAAAACCCAATCCAATAGAGTCATGGATTTCCCTCATTGCCTTCGCCTGGATAGATAACGCACCAATAGACACACTTACTTCAGCGGCTTTTGAAAAACTATCAAGAATCCTCATTATAGAAGTTCGTAACCCGAATATTGCGATAAGTACAACTGATGGCCACGATAAAATCTCCAATAGTTTAATTGATTGATCTAGATTCGAACCCATAGTCTGTCTATCCTTCAAAGTAAAAAACATTTAAATTAAAAATTTAACTGCGATCTGAGGCGTAGATAGATCATTATCCATACCGGTATTATTTATACATCAGATTTGACGTGCTTAGCAACAATAATTCAAAGACTTGAATACAAACGGGATAACAACTATTTTATGCATGAAAAACGGGTATGGATAACATTCAATATTCATGCTTCTTGCCAATTTAACGCAAAAATTTCTTGATTAAAACTGTCCGTCCGGTTTTGGCCGAACTGGAACCGCCAGATTTGATAAAAAATTGAATGGAGCCGGCTCTTTGTTCAACGGGTGGTTACGACCCATAGCTGTCATTTAACTATGAATTTATACTTCCCTATACCTGCCATTCGCCAAGCAGCACTACCGACCTTTTGCAGCCCAAAAGCGACAATCACTGTATATTTCCTAATGGCAGCATCCCTAACTGATGCGGACAGAGGTGAGATTAAAACAAACCTCAACATGAACTTGTTAATATCCATACTGTTTAACACACACCTTAATAAAACGGGTCATGTAACATAGGCATCAAGTAACAACATTGCCTAAAACTGGATGCGATCATCTTGTGTACATCGTAAATGGGCTAATAGAGGGTGCATTTAAACAAACGACAGAATCG
>CAITND010000092.1 GCA_903893625.1 uncultured Oscillatoriales cyanobacterium | reverse complement strand
TTTGCAACTTGAACGTCAATCTTTCAGCTTTACGCCAATTGATTTCGCTCCATTCCACCGTCTGATTGTTCAGCGTTTTAGACATATTATTGCTACTTGTTCTATTTCTTTGGAATTACCGAGTATCTGTCAGCATATCCCTTGCATTACCAAGGGCATTCGCTTTTGATACCATCCCTTCCCTAACTATCATTCGTTAGCTACTTACTGGAATTTCGACCTTATCCAGAGATAGTTAGGGGTTACTTCGTTCCGATTACACATTTGTTTGAAGCCTTTAGCGTGATGCTGTCCACCGGGTTTGTTGGGCGGTGCTTATAAGTCGGCTAGAAAACCGCTTATGCCCTATCCTTGCCTTTTGGCTTGGTGTTAATCAGGTTTTTTACTCTGATTTAGCCATTACACCATTAAAAATTACGATGGTTCAGACACATCTTTGCTTGCGCTACGCATGGACTTCTGGCTCGATAGTTACCGGATTTGGCTTCCAGTAGTTCTACCTTTTAACCCCGCTTTAGCCTATTGGTTGCTACCCAAATAAACTAGGGGTTATGCTTTCACCTCAGCACTTGAGGGATGGGACTTACCGCACGGCGATTCACCCATAAATGTAATCAGTTATCACCAGTCTTAACAACTGGGTTAACCGTCCTATAAGCTTTTCAGCTTATTTTTGGTTAAACGAATCGCACTTCTAAGCTTTTAATATGAGCATTCTGGGAAAACTCTGGCATCGGTTCAAATAACCGATTTTCTTGGAGAATCGATTCTATCGTTGGTTGTGACATTTTAATTGCTGTAACTGGAATCATAACTCATGATCCATTGTTAACTCAGATTGACGCTGGCGAATCTATATTTTTTTTAAGGAGACGGCAAGGGGTATTAGTTGTTGACGGTTGACGGTTGACGGTTGACTAACACCCAACTCCTAACAGAGACAGGGTATGATGGATTTACTGGACTTTAAGCCTTTGAGTAGGTTTGAGTAGGTTTAGTTGAGCGGTAAGTTAAAGTTAATTAAAATTCAGGTACATTTTACTTTAAATATTATTTTTCATCGGTTTGTATTTCCTCTGGGTTCATGTTTTGACTGTTCACCTTTACTGAACATTGATTATGGAAATGATTGGTCAACTCTTAGATCAAAGATACCGAATTGTGCAAGTCTTAAGTTCGGGGACGTTTGGGCAAACCTATCTCGCCGCCGATACCCGTCGCCCTGGTTGTCCTCACTGTGTGGTCAAACAATTGCGTCCGCCGAGTAATAGTTCTAATGTCTTAAAAACGGCGTTGCGGTTATTTCGTCAAGAAGCAGAAATCCTAGAACGCTTAGGACGACATGATCAGATTCCCCAATTATTAGCTTATTTTGAAGATCATGATCAATTTTATTTAATTGAAGAATTTGTAAGCGGAGATCCGTTGATGAAAGAGTTAGTTCCGGGGAGTCCTTGGTCAGAAGAACGAGTGATTTTATTAATCGAAGATATTTTAGAAGTTTTGGTCTTTGTTCATGAAAACCAAGTGATTCATCGAGATGTAAATCCGTCTAATATAATTCGCCGCAAATCCGATGAAAAATTGGTATTAATTGATTTTGGTTCAGTTAAAGAAGCGAGTACCCGACTGGCTGATGGGAATGGACAAGGGTTGCGAACAATTGCCACAGGAACCCCTTCTTATATGCCCATTGAACAGTTCCAAGGTCATCCCCAATATAATAGCGATATTTATGCCGTTGGCATGATTTCCATTCAAGCGATTACGGGATTAGAAGCTTCGGATTTACCTAAATTACAAGATCCCAGTGTATCAATTAACGGAGAACTGAGTTGGCGAAATTATGCTAAAGTCAGTGTTGGATTAGCCGATGTTATTGATAAGATGGTACATCCTTATTATAGCAAACGCTATCTAACTGTGATCGATGTTTTAGATGATTTAAGAAAGGCAACGGGACGTTCAGGATTTAATATTAATAAGTTAAAAAACTTTCCTGCTTACCCGGAAGAAAAAGCCCCGATTCAATGGGGTAAAATCATTGCGATCGCTGCCACGGGATTAGTGGGTTTACTCGTAATTTTTGGATTGATCCAAGTTTTAAATAAACCCGATCCGATTAAAGCTGAAAATGCCTTTAAAAAAGGTATAGAAAAAGCCCAAAAAGATGATCTAAAAGGTGCAATTCGAGCGTTTAATCAAGCCATTAAATTCAATCCAACCAATCCCGAAATCTATCATAAACGAGCCAATACCTACTATGATTTGAAGGAATATGATCAAGCATTAGCCGATTATACAAAAGCCATTGAATTGAATCCTAACTATACCAATGCCTATTTTAATCGAGGTTTAACTCGATATGATATGAATGATTTATCAGGGGCTTTAGCGGATTTTAATCAAGTTATCAAACAACAACCTCAAGATGGAGATGCCTTCTATAAACGGGGTTTAATCTATTATGATCTGGAAGATTATGACAGTGCTATTCAGGATTATAATAGGGTTTTAAAACTGCAACCGGAACAAGCTAAAGTCTATCGGGCCAGAGGAACTGCACGGGTAAAATCCGGGGATTTACAAGCCGGAATGGCAGATTATACCGAAGCCATTCACATCGAACCCAAAAATCCGGCTGGATATTATGATCGAGGTCGATCAAGATTTCATTTGGGGGATTATCAAGGGGCTTTAGCTGATTATAATACTGTACTCAAACTCGATCCCAATAATTCTGAAGCCTACGCAAATCGCTGTAGTGTTAATATCAATTTATGGGATTATAATCAAGCCATTACAGATTGCACCGAAGCCATTAATCGCACCCCCAATGAAGTTGCCTATAATAACCGTTGTATTGCCTATTTGAACCTAAAAGATTATCCAAAAGCCATCGCAGATTGCTCAAAAGCAATTGAAGTTAAAGGAGATGATTATAAAGCCTATAGTAATCGAGGATTAGCCCGTTTTGGAGCGCAGGATTATGAAGGGGCGATTGTCGATTATACCAGTGGGATTAATATTAATCCCAACGATGCCGAAGCCTACGGAAATCGCGCCCAAGTCCATGTTAAAATGAAAAATTATGATAAAGCGATCGCCGATTATGCTCAAGCGATTCGTCTCAAACCTAATTATGCAGGTGCTTATTATGGACGGGGATTAATTCGCGTTGAAATCGGCGATAAAACCGGTGCCATCAGTGATTTTGAACAGGCTGGAAAACTCTATTTGGAACAAGGCTTAACGGGGGGTTATAAAGATGCCCAGTTCCAAATTAAACTTTTAGAATAAGGGTTTCAGATGGGGTGTGATCCTATCAATCACAGTCAAGTTTACCTACCAATCCGATGACTAAAACCAGCGGCTTTGAATTGTTTGAATTGCAGGGGAAGTTCCAGGTTAGAAGGAATCGAAATTCTAAATTCAAAATCACTGCTACCCGGAGGAACTGTATCAATATTACCTAAGCGTCCGCGATTAGGCATCACGGAGTTACTATTAGCATCGTAAATCCGACCAAAAATGTCGGCATCTACAACAACTTTCCCCGTTGTATTATTGGCTTTTCCCATCACAATAAAACAATAAGCATCATCGCTAGAACCACTGGATATTGCCCCTTCTGCTAATTCGGGAGGACAATCTTTATAACTTAAATTTTCCAGTTGAATCGGAATTAATGCCCAAGCGGGAGGAGTCCAAAAACTGGTGATTACAACCCAGAAACAAGCGCAAACAATAACAGATAAAATTCTAAATTTCATTTTTTTATGAGTCTAAATGTTGCTGTAAAGACTGACGCATGATCTCGACAGGAACAGGTTGCTGTAACCACAATTGTAAGGCGGCGGCACCCTGCTGTACTAACATGGGCAGTCCATTTAAAATCATCGCACCTCTAGCGGCGGCTAAATTCAGAAATTCTGTCGTTCGAGGAATATAAATTAAATCATAGGCGATCGCACCCAGTTTAATCTTATCCATCACCGACGCATCAACGGGAGATTCCTCAACGTGGGGGTACATTCCCATCGGAGTCGTGTTCACCAATAAGTCCGCTTGGGGAAGTAAAGTAGATAATTGTTCCCAAGCACAGGTTTTGACCGCAACCGCTAAGGGAGACGTGATCCAACTGTGTTGAAAGGTTTCTAATTTCTGGGGGTTACGACCAACAACATAAATTTCAGTGATCCCTAATTCTACACATCCGGCCACAACAGCCCTCGCAGCCCCGCCATATCCCAAAATCACCGCAACTTTATCATTCCAGTGTTGATGATAGACCTGTAAAGGGGTGAGAAAACCCACAACGTCCGTATTAGTGCCACTCCAACCGTTATGAGTACACCAAACGGTATTAACGGCACCCACAGCCTGGGCTAAGGTAGTGATTTCCGATAAGAAGGGTAAAATTGCCTGTTTGTGAGGAATCGTAACATTAAATCCCTGAATTCCAATGGCAGCAAATCCGGCAATTGCCGTTTTTAAATCGCTGGGGGAAATAGCAAAAGGAAGGTAAACATAATCGACTCCCAAATGGGCGATCGCAGCGTTGTGCATCACCGGAGAAAGAGAATGTTCAATAGGATAACCAATTACCCCTAATAGTTTCGTTGTTCCTTTAATCATAATAATATTAATTCGCTCCTATTATATTTAGATCATCTCAAATTATAATCTAGGATGGGAGAAGCCCATCGGTTTACCCAATATTCTTTTATCTTTTCTCCTGTTTAATCAATTCTTGCCATTCTAAAATGATAGGAGGAGGAAGAATTAGAGTGTGTTGTTGACCCTCTAACGGTAAATGTAACTTCACCTGTTCTGTTGAGGATAATTGAGGCAAAATTTCCTTGAGGTTATATTCACCAACATTAGGCGCTGGTGCGTTTTTAGCCAATTGATCCTCAGCTTGAAATAGTCTTCCTTGACGAGTCATAATTTCTAACCCTTGAGGATGAAGAAATGCAGCCTGATTCGGAAATCCTACTAAACGTAAATTAATGGTGTCAATCTGATCATTCTTGACTCGTTTAAACAGAACAACTTGCCAAGCACTCCCGGTTTCATCGCGTAAGCTATGACGGGATTGATACAACATTTGTCCGGGGGCTTCTTGTTGTTTTTGGATAGTCGCGTTTGCAGGTTCTAGGATGAAAAATTGGCTCCCTAAGCTTAAGAACAACAAAGTCATCCCGATGACTACGGCTTTGGTTAATAATCTCAACATCATTCCTCTCCTTGTAGATCATTCCTCTCCTGACAGGAGAGATGTAGCCATATATTAGCATTTATTATCTTTTTATTCAAAAAATAATATTTTTTTGATTGTAGCCCTCTATACAAATTAACAATAATAAAATAATATAACTATATGGTTGTAAAATCACCTAGCGAAATATCGCACCTTGAAAAATACATACGCAATACATAACTCCGATGACAACTATCATTCAACGGCAGTCAAGTGAAAACTTGTGGGAACGGTTTTGTAACTGGGTTACAAGTACCGAAAACCGCCTGTATCTGGGCTGGTTTGGGGTTTTGATGGTTCCCACCTTACTGGTAGCCACCATCTGCTTTGTCCTTGCCTTTATTGCCGCACCTCCGGTTGATATCGACGGTATCCGCGAACCTGTTTCCGGTGCACTGCTTTATGGAAATAACATCATCACGGCGGCGGTTGTGCCCAGTTCCAATGCCATTGGTCTGCACTTCTATCCCATTTGGGAAGCCGCAAATATTGATGAGTGGCTTTATAACGGTGGCCCTTACCAAATGATTGTGTTTCACTTCCTGATCGGCATCTTTTGCTACATGGGTCGGGAATGGGAATTATCCTATCGTTTAGGGATGAGACCTTGGATTGCTGTGGCTTATAGCGCTCCCGTGGCTGCTGCTACTGCGGTGTTGCTGGTTTATTCCATCGGTCAGGGTTCTTTCTCCGATGGTTTACCCCTGGGAATTTCCGGCACTTTCAACTTTATGATCGTCCTGCAAGCCGAACATAACGTTTTAATGCACCCCTTACATATGTTAGGTGTGGTCGGTGTTTTTGGTGGATCTTTGTTCTCCGCCATGCACGGGTCGTTGGTAACATCTTCTTTAGTTCGTGAAACTACCGAAAACGAATCTCTAAACTGCGGTTACAAATTCGGTCAAGAAGAAGAAACCTACAACATTGTTGCGGCTCATGGTTACTTCGGTCGTTTAATCTTCCAGTACGCTAGTTTCAACAACAGCCGCAGCTTGCACTTCCTCTTAGCTGCTTGGCCCGTGGTTGGGATCTGGTGTGCATCCCTAGCGGTGGCTTGCTTCTCTGTCAATCTGAATGGTTTTAACTTTAACGAGTCCTTACTGGATGCAGAGGGTCGAGTGATTAATACCTGGGCTGATGTGATCAATCACGCCAACTTGGGAATTGAGGCGATGCACGAACGCAATGTCCACAACTTCCCCCTGGATTTAGCTTCTGGTGAATCTATTCCTGTAGCTTTAGTTGCTCCTAAAGTTAACGCTTAGTTCTTGACTTAAATCACCAAAAACGCTTTCCTTTCGGAAGGCGTTTTTTTGTGTCATTTTTTTGTCTAATTCATAGAATTAAAACATAAACCCGTTCTCTAAAAATCAAAATAAGGTGGGCATAGCCCACCTAAAATCCGTGAAATCCGTGAAATCCGTTTAAATCCGTGATGAAAATTCCTTAGCCTCTGCTAAAACAGGATTAATATCATACCAAAAATGTTGAGCATGGTGATATTCAAACACCCATAAACTTCTGAGTAGGGTTTGATATTCCATCTGACCACTCAATTTTTTAGTAGTCGCCACTTGACGTAACATTTCCCATTCTTCCGTTTCAATAGCTAGGGTTAATTGATGGCGACGTTGTAAAATTACCTCTTCTAAGGATTCTCTGCTTAAGGGGGGATCTTCTTTTTGCAAACAGCTATATAACAAAATTAATAAACTGCGAACGTGACCCCCGCTAATGGTACAAAGCCGATCTAAGGTTTCAGGACTATCAAAAATTTTCGTGACTAAGCTAGGATATTCTTTCGGATCAAGACCGGGAAATGCTCTCGCCATCACCATCCGTCGCAACAGTTCAATTCCTTCTGCATAGGATGTCCCATCTTCTAATTTTACCGTTACCATCGGTAAAGTTTTGGGGTCACTCCCGAAGCGATTCATCAGTTGTCCTAAATCATTGGAAAAAATTAAACCGAGGGGAATAGTATAAACAACATGACAATTGAGTTTATTCAGTTGTTCACCCCGATCAATAAATAAATATTCGGGTTGCGGACGTCCGGTGCTGCTTTGGGTATTGATAATTCGATCTAAGTTATCAATAATTACCACTAACCCCTGTTTTCCCATCTGTTTTAATTGTTGGATGGAAGGTTCCAATAATTCTTTATTGATGGCTTCTAAAATATTATTAGTTCGGGGTTCTAAATATTGACGTAATAAAGACCGTAAATCGCGGCTATCTTTCGTTTTGGCCGTAATATTACCAATTCCCGTTGACAGAGAAAACTCGCCTTCGGTACTAGCACTTAAAGTGCCAATTCCGGGTAAATTAACATCCCCTTTTAAGTCAATTTCTGTATTTAAAACACTGACAATTCCACTGAGTAAACTTTTAAAGCCTTTGGCTTGTAATTTAATCTTTAGGCTTTCAATACTTTCACTGACTTGACGAGCGATCGCTAATAAAATATCCGTAATATCCACATCCGCCATATCTAAGTCTTTACTCGACTCGAAATAAACGACATGGAATCCTTCTTGTTTCAATTGAGTTTTTAGTCGCAATAATTCCGTTGACTTCCCGGAACCAACATGACCTGTAAATAGTTGACAGGTGGGGCGATCGGGAGACAACCGAGTAATGGTTCGAGAAATTTGTTCAATGAGCTTTCCCCCTCGTGCTGGCGAAAAATCAATATAATATTGTTGATCTTCTGGATCTTCAACGTTGAGGGTTTCAGCCGGATTAGAAGCTTTAAAAAAACGAGATAAATCAAGTTCCATTGTTGTTGACTATTATAGATAATTCAATTCCAGATGATCTGGCTTTTAAGACGGGACTTTTCTATCTCTTTCGGAAGAGACACCGACAATTCCGTCTGTATTTTAGACCTTAGACCGAAGGTTTCGACTGGATTAGTGGGCTAACCACCACCCAAAACTAAAGCCTAAACCGGAAGTCATCGCTAAAATTAAAAAGGTGTAAAACCCATTGTATGACGCAAGTAATTTTTCTCCCGCAACCATTTGCGCCACGACGCCTGCAACTATAGCGATCGCACCCCAAGCCCCAATAATTACCTCTGGCTGTGTTCGTTCTATAATCCCCATCATCGCTTTTTTACCCGCCCCGATCCACGCACCGATCCATCCTCCTAATATTAATCCGAATAAACTCCCGGTTCCCAATTTGGTTCTGGAGCGAAACAGGGCATCTAAAATAATTCCTAACATCAATCCGATAATTGTCCCAAAGCCCCCACCCAAGATCGAGCCTAACCAGTTTCCCCTTCTTGTTCCTGCGATCAACCCCGCAATAGCCGCAATTCCCATCACCGCTAATAGCCCAATTATGCCTTTAGAGGGGGTTTCTGAACCCGCGATCGCCCCTAATCCGATACCGATAACCCCCCATACCATTGCGGTAATTATTCCGCCTGCTTCGTTTCCTAGCACCCACCCAGCGAGTCCTCCAGCAAATATGAGGGCAATTAACCAAGGTTGAGAAGAATCAGAATCCTCACTAGCGACTAGGGTAACAGTAAACCAAGCGATCAGGGCAACCATCCCCACCCAGGAGGGAATCTTCAAGGTGCTTAAAATCCAAGCGATCAGGGTATAACAGACAAATACCCCCGTTAACCAACCCACAGGAATTGTTGGGGAAGCAGGGGGAGCGGGGGGGGCAGGGGGAGTAGGGGGAGCAGGGGAGGCAGGGGAGACAGGAGTAGGGGGAGCAGGGGGAGCAGGGGGAGCAGGGGAGGCAGGGGAGACAGGGGGAGCAGGGGAAGTAGGGGGAGGGTTATTTAGATAGGTTTTTAAGGTTTCGTAAGCTTGGCTAATTTGTTTAAATTTTTCTTCGGCTTCAGCTTGTAAGGGAGAATTTTGGGGATAGCGATCGGGATGCCAAATTAACGCCTGATAGCGATAGGCTTGTCTCACTTCCTCTAAGGAGGCCCCAGGTTTTAGCTCTAAGATTTTATAGTATTTTTCGATCTCCACGTTTGAAATCTGTTGATCTTTTCTTATTTTCACCCACAAAGGGAGAAGACAGATCGCTAAAATAGGGATTGTATTGCGCTTGGATTAAAACAGTGTTGGAACATCCTCTATTGCTTTTGGTTGATGGTCATTCGTTGGCATTTCGTTCCTATTATGCCTTTGGGAAAAGTCGCCAAGGGGGGTTACGCACGTCAACGGGTATTCCGACGAGTGTTTGTTTTGGGTTTTTTAAGTCGTTATTAGATGTCATGGCGAGTCAAAAACCGGATTATTTAGCGATCGCTTTTGATTTAAAAGACCCAACTTTTCGTCATGAAGCAGATGAAAACTACAAAGCAGATCGGGCGGAAACCCCTCAAGATTTTATTGAAGATGTGCTGAATTTACAAGGGTTATTACAAGCCTTAGATTTAAGCATTGTAACAGCTTCGGGTTATGAAGCGGATGATATTTTAGGGACGTTAGCCCAAGTGGGAAGTCAGGAGGGATATCGGGTTAAAGTTTTATCGGGAGATCAGGATTTATTTCAATTAATTGATATCGAAAAAGGAATTAGTGTTTTACATTTAGAACCCGGTAAAGGTAGCAGCCCTACAGAATTCTTTGCTGCACAGGTTTATGAGAAATTGCATATTTATCCCCATCAAGTAATTGATTATAAAGCATTGTGTGGGGATAAATCCGATAATATTCCTGGGGTAAAAGGAATTGGTAAAACAACGGCGGTTAAATTATTAGGAGAATATGGTTCTTTAGAAAATATCTATGCCCATATTGAGGAAATTAAAGGCGCAACTCGCAAAAAATTAGAGGAAGGAAAAGCCGATGCGGATCATTCTCAAACCTTGGCGCGAATTATTCAGGATGTACCGTTAGAGGTTGGTTTAGAAGATTTGAAATTGCAAGGGTTTGATCAAGGTAAAATTAAACCGATTTTAGAACATTTACAATTACAAACATTTTTAGATAAAATTAATCAAATTCAAAAGCAATTTAAAGGAAATATTCAACCAGAAATATCTGAAATTTCGGTTAATATCGAGGAAGATACAAGTTTTTTTACAAGGGAAGAAACGGAAATTGATCGACAAAAAAAATTAGAAAATAGTCCCAAATCTCAAATTCAATTACGTTTAATTCAAACCCCAGAAGCCTTAGAACAGTTAGTTAATATTTTAAAAAGTCATACTGACCCTAACTATCCCGTTGCTTGGGATACGGAAACAACCTCTTTAGAACATCGAGAAGCGGAATTAGTTGGAATTGGTTGTTGTTGGGGAATAGAAGCAACGGATGTGGCTTATATTCCTTTAAATCATACTCAAGGAACAAATTTAGATAAAGCCCAAACCTTAGATCTTTTACGTCCCATTTTAGAAAGCGATCGCTATCCGAAAACCTTTCAAAATGCTAAATATGATCGATTGATTTTTAAAGTTCATGGGATAGAATTAAAAGGTGTTGTCTTTGATCCAATGTTAGCAAATTATGTATTAAATCCCGAAGATAATCATAATTTAATTGATTTAACCCGAAAATATTTAGGTACAGAATTAATCGCGCCGAGTTATAAGGAATTAGTACCTAAAGGAAAAACTATTGCAGATATTAATATTGCTCAAGTGGCTGAATATTGCGGAATGCAGGTTTATGTCACCTTTCAATTAGTGAATAAAATTAAAGCAGAATTTATAGATAAACCTCAACTGATGAAACTCCTAACGCACGTTGAACAGCCTTTAGAATCTGTTTTAGCGGATATGGAATACTGTGGGGTACATTTGGATATTGAATATTTGCAGACTTTGGCAGAACAATTAGATAAACAGTTAGAAGTAATTGAATTTCAAGCCTATAAAGTAGCGGGAGAAACCTTTAATTTAGGTTCTCCTAAACAACTCAGTAAGCTCTTATTTGAAACTTTGGAATTAAATACAAAAAAAACCCGACAAATCAAAACAGGTTATTCAACGGATGTCAATGTTTTAGAAAAGTTACAAGGAGATCACCCAATTATTGATATAATATTAGAATATCGAACTTTAGCTAAACTGAAGTCAACTTATGTGGATGCTTTACCTATATTAGTGGATTCACAACAACAAATTCATACCAGTTTTAACCAAACCATTACCGCCACAGGACGGTTATCTTCTTCTAATCCTAATTTACAGAATATTCCGATTAAAACTGAATTTTCTCGTAAAATTAGAAAAGCATTTACGACAGAACCAAACTGGCTGTTAGTTTCAGCAGACTATTCTCAAATTGAACTCAGAATTTTAGCCCATTTAAGTCAAGAACCGATTTTATTAGAAGCCTATCAAAATAATCAAGATGTCCATACGGTGACGGCTAAGTTATTATTTGAAAAAGAAATTGTAACATCAGAAGAAAGACGATTAGGGAAAACGATTAATTTTGGGGTAATTTATGGGATGGGGGCACAACGATTTGCGCGGGAAGCAAAAGTAAGCAGTGCAGAAGGTAAAATATTTATTGAACGCTTCAACCAACGGTATTCTCAGGTTTTTGCGTATTTAGAAACCGTAAAAAAACAGGCAATTTCTCAAGGATATGTCGAAACGATATTAGGGCGAAGACGCTATTTTGAATTCCAAGGCGACAGTCTTATAATCTTAAAAGGAGTTGATATTAATCAAATTGATTTAACCCAATTGAAGAAAAAAATGGGTCAAAATGATTCCCAACTATTGAGAGCCGCTGCTAACGCCCCCATACAGGGTTCGAGTGCTGATATTATTAAAATGGCGATGGTACAAGTGCATCAACTTTTAACCCAATATCAATCTCGATTAGTATTGCAGGTTCATGATGAATTAGTCTTTGAAATTCCTGAGACGGAATGGCAAGAAATTCAACCTAAAATTAAGACGATTATGGAACAAGTTCTTCCTTTAAGTGTTCCTTTGGTTGTGGATATTCACGCTGGACAGAATTGGATGGAAGCGAAGTAATGATTCTTTTACGATAATCGTAGCTACTGAGTTTTTATTTCACTATGGATGCTATCAGGTTTGATTGCTTCTAATAATTGCTTCAATTGACTCTCTCTTTGAATTAAACAAGGTAATACTGAAGTAATTTTTCAAGGTTTAATTGAAACTCCTTTTCCAGACTTTTTCTCTCGTTTCAAGGTTCTACCTTAAAATAATATTAGGGCGGCATAATCTCCCATTCTAACAAGAGGCGGAGCCTCAAAACAATTATTCCAAGGTTGAACCTTGGAACGAGGAAATTACACCCCAAAAGCTAGATCTTATGAACGTAATACTTTAACTAAGTGAGCTAATTCGGGTATAATTAGTTGTTCCATTGCTAATTTTACAGCATTAGAAGACCCTGGAATGGAAAAAACTAATTTTCCTTGACAAACCCCAGCAATAGCACGGGAAGAGATCGCTCTTGATCCAATTTCAGCATAACTCAAAGTTCTAAAAATTTCCCCAAATCCGGGTAAGGTTTTTTCTAATAATTTCTCTATGGCATCATAGGTGGTATCTCGCGGTGAAATTCCCGTCCCCCCATTTAAAATACAAGCATCCAGTTGAGGAATTTGACAGAGCTTTTTCAATATTGCTGTAATTTCCGCAGGTTCATCTTTAATAATTTGATAATCGAGAATTGGATAACCTGCATTCTGTAAAAACTGGTGAATGAGTTGACCACTTTTATCCGTTTCCAGGGTACGAGTATCACTCACCGTAATTACAGCACAATTCACCAGAAATTCTGAAGAATCGGGATGAGGAATAGTTGAACTCATAAACTGTATTTTCAAAAATAAATATTAGAAGTTAGAAGCCACAATTCCTATATTTTCCCCCAAATTATGCCGATTAAATTTAGAAATTCGACCCCTAACTCCTAAGAATTTAGGATTTAGTAAATTCTAATCCATTGGCTTCTGCATAACGCTCCATAAACCGCATGAAACGCTCCCATTCTTCAGAAGTTCTCATTAAATGAAGGGCTTCAATTTCCGTTGGTCTTCCATTCACAAACTTAGCTTTAACTTCACGGGTTATGATTTCTCCTTCATCATCAATCATATACATTCCCGTGATATCTGCCGTTGAATCATCCGCTAAGGCTTTAGGTTTCTGAAAATAAAATGTTGCTGTTCCTTGACTACCATCTCGTGAACGAGTGAGGCGAACATCAGGAATTGCATCTTCATCAATACCTATTGAAAACTGAATTTTAGCTACCATATTGTCTTGTTAAACCTTTTTCGTTTAAGAGTTAACATCCTATTTTCTCACGATATGGCAGTGAACACCACAAAATCAGGTGTATAAGCTCCGCGCACCCACCACCCTACCGTTGACAGATGATTTCCCCCCGCCTTTTGAGTACAATAGTGTGATTCGATGTCGCTTGTTTTCGTTCATGCCTAAGATTCGCCAATTTTGTCTGACTTTGATCCTATTATTGAGTATTTTCCTACTCACTTGGGGAAATGCAACCCCCCTCTGGGCTGAAAATCAATCCCTATCTTCCGACTTGGATGCTATGCTTGGGCAAGCGTTTACAGCCACTCAAGCGGGTGAATTTGCTCAAGCAGAAACCTACTGGACTCAAATTCTCGATCAATATCCAGAAAATCCGGCGATGTGGAGTAACCGAGGTAATGTTAGAGTCAGTCAAAATAAACTGAATGAAGCGATTTCTGATTATAATCAATCTATAGAATTAGCTCCTAATTTTCCTGATTCCTATTTAAACCGAGGGGTGGCTTATGAAGGTTTAGGAGAGTGGAAAAAAGCGATCGCAGACTATAATAAAGTCTTAGAAATTAATCCTAATGATGCTGTTGCTTATAATAATCGAGGCAATGCTGAAGCGGGATTAGGAAAATGGGAAGCTGCTCTTTTAGATTATCAAACCGCCAGTGATTTAGATAAAAACTATTCCTTTGCTCGTGCGAATTATGCCTTAACATTATATCAAGTTGGACGACAGGAAGAAGCGATTAAAATCATGAAAAATCTAGTGCGTAAATATCCCAATTTTGCTGATATGCGAGCCGCGTTAACCGCCTGTTTATGGGATAGCGGAAAACCCGGAGAAGCGGAAAGTAATTGGGTGGCTGTGGTTGGACTTGATGCTAGATATAAAAATATTGATTGGGTGAAAAATATTAGACGATGGCCGCCAAAAGTTGTTATTGCCTTAAATAATTTTCTGACGTTGAAATAAACAATAAAAATGCACTCCGCCAGCCAGGGAAGTGAACTTAATTTTCGGCGCAGGGGCGGGTTCAGTAAGGTTACTGTTGATGAGGAAAGATCTTGTAGAACCCGCCCCTACAAACCCGTTAAAACAGGTTAATAAATACAAATCCTGAGTTATCTTTAGATCACTTTAGCTTTCAGCCCAAAATTTATTTCAGGGCATTAATAACTTCCCTAACACGCTATGCTGGAATTACGATTCAACAGTTGCAACGGTTTAACCCCTAACTTGCTATGCGGCTGCAACGCCAGTTCAACGGACAAATCATTACTCTCGATACCCGCACCCCTCTAGGGAGTGGGGGGGAAGGACGCATCTATGGCATTTTAGAAGATGCGAATTTAGTTGCCAAAATCTACCATAAACCCACCGACGAAGATGCGGATAAACTCACCGTCATGTATAACTATCCCCCCGCAACGGCGATGGTTTTCCCTGGAATGACGGCGATCGCATGGCCTATTGACCTACTGCATAGCACCGATCATAAACGGCAAATTCTGGGTTATTTAATGCCGCGTGTCAAGAAAGCCACCCCCATTCATATTTTTTATACTCCCAAAAGTCGCCGCGAACAAAAGCCTTTATTTAATTATTTATATCTCCATCGCACCGCTCGTAATTTAGTCGCGTCCTTTGCCGATTTACATAGTAGTGGATATGTGATTGGAGATGTTAATGAATCTAATATTTTAGTCAGCGATACCGCCTTAGTCACCCTCGTTGATACCGACTCCTTCCAAGTGCGAGATCCCGATACCGGGTTTATTTATCGTTGTCCCGTCGGTAAAGCCGAATTTACCCCCCCTGAACTCCAAGGTCAAGCCTTTCGGGAGTTAAACCGCACCCCAGAACAGGATCGGTTTGGACTGGCGGTGTTAATATTTCTCTTACTGATGGAAGGAACACACCCGTTTTCCGGGGTTTATCAAGGGAGTGGCGACCCTCCAGCCATTGAGTCTAGGGTGAGGGCGGGTCATTTTGTCTATGGGACAAGACAGGTTCCCTATCAACCCATGCCCTATGCTCCCCCGTTTGAATTATTATACCCAAAATTACAACAATTATTTATTCAATGTTTTGAGACGGCTTATAATAATCCCAAAGTTAGACCCGATGCGAAAACTTGGTTAATGGTATTGAAAGAAGCCGAAGCCAATTTAATTACCTGTAGTCAACAACATGAACATCGTTATGGGAATCATTTAAGCCGTTGTCCTTGGTGCGATCGCGCCGAAAAATTAGGAGGGCGTGATCCCTTTCCTTCCCGTCTAGCCGTTACCCAAAAACAACATTTACAACCCCTCAAACGCAAACGTAAACGAGTTTTAAATACTAAACCTATCCCCGTTAAGCAACGGTCTTTATTTACTCCGGTAAATCGTTCTATTTCTGCCACTCCCAGGGTTAAAAATTCCCTAGTTTTGCCCCAAACTTCTAACTTACACCTCCAAACTTTATTCGGGAATTTATTTGAAGGCGTGGTCTTAGGAGGACTGTGGGGAACGTCGGTTTTATCAGCAATTATTGCCTTAATTTTTGCCTTTGTGGACGGCAAAGAAGCCATTCTGGGCGGGTTAATTGTGGGGGCAATGTGGGGGAGCTTTTTGGGTGTAGTAATTAGTGTGTATCTCCCTCCACCGGGGGGGATACACCGGGGAATTGCATTAATTTTAGGGGGCTGGTCAGGGATTTTTGTGGCGGCGGTGATTGCGGGATTAATCTTTGGAGTCATGGAACAGGAACCCCTGATTGGTCAAAGCTTAATTTGGGGGGGGTTAATGGGAATGATTTGGGGGGCGATTTGGCATTTATTTAAACCGCCCTTATCCCTTCCCAATATTGGGCGGTTGTGGGGCAGACGGGGCGCCTTTGTTGGGGGAGTTTGGGGTTCATATTTAGGAACTTTAGGGGGAATAGGATTAGGAGTTTTAGCCGTTGGCTGGCAGCAATTTGAACAAATAAAACCCAATATTAATTCAACATCATCTTTCTCGGAAATTGCCCTCAGAATAATTGCCACCACTATTGTCTCAGCAGGTGTTGGAACTCTTGGGGGAATAGTTGCTGGAGGGTTATTTGGAACAGTTGGCGGTGCCCCTAGTTTACCGTTATCCCTGCATTTATCAGGGCGACGCGGAGCATTTCTAGGAGCAATTTGGGGTAATTTTTTAGGGGCTATTTCAGGGGCGGGTTTAGGGATTTTAGGAGCCACAACTTTTGCTAATATTTTAGATAGTTCTTCGACAACAGGCGCAACTCCTCTATTAATTGGTTCAATTATTGTATCGGCTGGAATTGGCAGTATTTGGGGAATGCTTTCGGGTTTAATTTGGGGTGCTTTTGGCAAACTTTAAGGGTTGATTATATTAAAAATTTTATCAGAAATATGAATAACTAAAAATGCGATCACTAAGATGTGCTCACAATCGGTTAAAATTGTTTCTAGGGAACTGGGAAGCGAAATTTAATCCCCATCAGCAATCCTTTGAGGTATAATGGTTTTAATCAATACCGAAAACCGAAATGATTCGGGCTTCGGTTAAGCTTATAGAAACTGTTTAATTTGTATTGTGCTTAAAGTTATGGTTATTGAAACTAATGTAGGGATTTTAGCCTCAATTCAAGGAATGACAAGTTCACCCACTATTGCACCGACTCGCTCTAGCCAAACGGTTAATCAACCCTATCCGAATTATAAGGTCATTGTGTTGGATGATGATTTTAATACCTTTCAGCACGTTGCTAATTGCTTAATGAAATATATTCCAGGGATGACCAGTGATCTCGCTTGGGAATTAACAAATCAAGTCCATTATGAAGGTCAAGCAACGGTTTGGGTTGGCCCCCAAGAACAAGCTGAACTCTATCATCAACAATTAAGTCGAGAAGGGTTAACAATGGCCCCTTTGGAAAAAGCTTAATTGGTTGTTAAAAGGGAGCGATTACTATTAATTAAACACAACTAATAAGCTAACGATCAACGGAAGTTAATTGTAGATTCATGTCATTTAATAATAACATTTTTTCAAAGGTTTGAGAAATTCGCGTTTGAAACCGTTGATAATGTTTGATTTTTAAAAAAGGTCGAATTAATTCTAATTCTTGATAATCATTTTGACGATGATCAATAATTATAATTGCCTTTAACAGCCCTAATTTTAATTCTTTTTTAACCATCAGTTCAGAAATTCCGGCGGCTACATGACCTTCTTCGACAATAGCTTTGACCATTTCTCCGGTATTTAAAACTAAAATAACCTTTAATTCACTGAGATTAATTCCCCAGTTATGTAACGCTTCTTCTAAGCGTTGTTGAGTCCCTGAACCCGGTTCTCGCATCACCCAGTCTGTATTTTTAAGTTCTGTTAAATCAACTTTTTCTCGGTTAAACCAAGGATGGGATTGTCCGACAATAATTAATAAGCGATCGCTGCCAATTTCCTCCGGATTTAACAATTTTTGCAGAGAGGGTTTGACTTCTCCTTCAATTAATCCTAAATCAAACTGTCCGTTGGCTGTCCCTACACAAATTTCTTCCGTATTAGCTAAGGTGCAGTTGACCATAATTCCTGAATATTGCCGTTGAAATTGACTGATTTTTTCCGGTAGCCAATAGTTACCAATCGTTAAACTTGATCCTAACTTCAGTTCTCCCCGTTGCAGATTATTTAACTCTCTTAATCCTCGTTCTGTTAACGCCACTTGTTCCAAAACTTTTTGAGCTTCCAGTTGGAGTAATTGTCCCGCTTCTGTAATTTCAACATGGCGACCAATCCGATGAAATAACTTGACTCCATATTCTGTTTCTAAGCTGTGAATCGCAGCACTCACCGCAGGCTGCGTAATATAGAGGCCTTCAGCCGCACGGGTAAAGTGTAGATGTTCCGCCACCGCTAAAAAAATTCGCAGTTGCTCTAGGGTCATTCCAGCCATTGTTAAAGTTACTCGCCTCTAGCATGATTCGGGGATGGAGATTAGTCTGAATGGGGACTAAAAATAATTGACTACGATTGAAATTGTATTCTAATGCAAATTTAAGTAATATGACTTACAATTTTAGTTAAATTTAACTTAGCCTGGATCTTAAATGACTTTCGCTCAACGGATTGCACCGGAATCTAGCCAACAACAGCGTTATTTCCAACGCCGTGATCGACTTCCCTTAAGACGGGATCACCTGTGGAAAATAGAGTCGGGCGTTGTCCGTACTCTCACCTACCTGGAAAATGGAACAGTTGTTACATTAGGATTATGGGGTATAGGAGATGTGGTGTCACGGGTTTTGTCCAAAGCTGACCCCTACTATATCGAATGCGTCACCCCGGTTCAGGCGACCTCCATTCCGATCACTGAATTTGATGATTTGCATCTCCTATTAATTGAACATATTCATCAACTGCAAACCTTTTTAGAAATTGTTCATTCCCGTCCCGTTGATGAAGCGTTGCATAAATTATTGACATTATTAGCCAGCAAATTTGGCAGTGGTGTCCCTCATGGAAAACTGATTGAATTCCATTTAACCCATCAAGAAATTGCTGAAACTATTGGTACAACAAGAGTCACGGTAACTCGACTTTTGAAAGAGTTTGAACAGCATGGAATTATTGAACGGTTAAATAGACAATTTATCCTTTTACCCGGACATCAACCTTTTTGGCACTATGAAATTTAATTAGTTAGGTCTTTTGACAACTAACTTGATAAAATTGATTGTAAGGTTACAGAGAATAATTAGAATCTTTCCTTGGAGTTTATATTATCAATGGCTGTCAATTCTAACTCAATGTTTTTTCTGCCCGATGACTGGTTAACCATTATCTTTCGCTTAGGAATGGCTCTGTTAATTGGAGGTATTATTGGACTAGACCGCCAGCAACCGAGTAGACCTGCTGGACTTAGAACCTATATGATTGTTAGTTTGGGGGCGGCAATTTTTGTGATGATTACCCTAGAAGCTGGGTTGGATATTAACTCAACAAATGCCCTTAGTCGTAGTATTCAAGGCATTGCAACGGGGGTGGGATTTATTGGGGCGGGAATTATTTTGCAACAGTCAAAACCCAACCTTAAACCCAAAGTTAAAGGACTAACTTCGGCGGCAGCTTTATGGTTAACCGCAGGTTTAGGAACTTCTGCTGGATGCGGATTATGGCGGATGAGTTTAATTGGAACCTTAATGACCTTACTTATTTTAAGTGGGTTCAAAAAAGTCAAACGGACTTCAATTTATCGGCTGCGAGTTTATAAACCTTTTTATAAACAGCAACGAATCCCTCGTCCTAAAACTCAAGTGAATACCGAGGGGATGGACTCACAAGACTAGGACAGGAGAATTAAATTTTTCAAAGAGAATCCCTTGATCCTATATCACCCCGAAAAGCAAGATAAAACCATGAACGAATTAATCACCGCTATTTCCACAGGAACCGCCGCCTTTGCTGCCACAAATATTGATGATATTCTCATCCTCACCCTGTTTTTCTCCAAAGTTAATGACCAGTTCCGCCCTCGCCAAATTATCACAGGCCAATATTTAGGATTTGTTCTGCTATTACTTGCCAGTTTGCCCGGTTTTTTTGGCAGTTTATTTATTCCTTATGATTGGATTCGCTGGTTAGGTGTAGTTCCGGTGATTTTTGGGATTTCTTATCTATTAAAATCCGAAACAAACGAGAAGGATTCAAAAGATGTAGAGACTCAAAAAATATCAAAAAACCCTGCTTTCTGGGAAAATTTGTTATCTGCTCAAATCTATGGAGTCGCAGCGATAACGGTTGCCAATGGTAGTGATAATATTGCGATTTATTTTAGTCTATTTGCCAGTAGCAGTTTAGACAGTTTATTAACCATAATATGTACATTTTTATTCCTGGTGGGGGTTTGGTGTTATGCTGCTTACAGGTTAACCCATTTCCCCGCTATTTCTAAGGTTTTTACAGGTTATGAGAATACGTTTGTTCCCAGTGTGTTAATTGGTTTAGGCGTGTTTATCGTCAAAGAAAACCTGTTATTAGTAATCCTGGCTCTAGTTATTAGTTATGCTTGGGTCTTGTCTTCGAGTCCCCCAAAAATAGCAGAGGTTGAATAATTGACTATTTACAGTTTCAATAATATGCGTTAAAATCAGGAACAAATTGTGGACAATGTACCAATAATAATGAAAACTAAAGATTACACCCAAATTAACTCCTCTGAGTTCATGAAATCACCAGATTCTACCACAGAAATTATTCAGAAACCCAAAAAACTAAATCCTTCCCGTGTACGAGATCACTTAGCCAATGAACGCACCTATCTAGCCTGGATGCGAACGGCTGTTGGTTTAATGGGATTTGGTGTTGTGATTTTACGCCTCCGTGCTTTTCAACCAATTGCTGTTCCTGGCCCTGGCTATGGTTGGAAATTAGGATTATTATTTTCAGGGGTAGGTTTATTAACAGTATTATTATCCACATTTCAATATTTTGTTGTCCGTCGAGATATTGAAGAAGATACTTATGAACCCCCTGATCGTTGGGTGATTCTGTTTAGTTTGGCGATCACATTATTAGGGTCAGGAATTATTTATTTTGTGTTTACCAGTCCTGTATCCAGTCCCCTTGATTTTGGCGGATTTTAAAATCAGGGTATGTTGACGGTTAACGGTTAACGATCAACCGTCAACCGTTAACATCTATTCCTTTTCTGCTTCTACTTGTTCAACTTCTTCAACTAAGAAAACCAACGTGAAATTCTGTCTCATTTTTTGATTAATAAACTCTTGAACTAAACGCACTTGTCTGGGGGTCACGGGTTCAGTAGAGCGAACTTTTAAATAAGCTTGGGGAGGTTTTTGTTTCCAATCAATATGAGTGTCTTGTAAATCCACTCGTTGTCCCGTTAAGGTTTTATCTTGAAAAATATTTCTCAAATCTGTTTGTAATCGCAGTTGAGTTACGAACTGTAAAAAACTAATCCCTAAAGGAATTGCTAAAGCAGAAGCAACCACTAATGTTAAAGCAAATTGTCTTCGCAGTTGGGAATAACCTGCTATAATAAAAACGATCATACAAGCTAAGGCGATCCCAATTAAATTGGTTAAATAGAGCAATGTTGCGCCATAACTTAAATCAAAAAAACCTTGAGATAAAGTTAAACCAATAACACATAAAGGAGGCATTAATGCCACAGCAATTGCAGTTCCAGCCACTGCGTCACTAATCCCCTTTTCAACTTTAGTAAAACCGCTTAATCCCCCTGCTACAACGGCAATTCCTAAATCAATTAAATTTGGTTCAGTTCTCGCTAAAACTTCTGAACCAAAATCTTCAATTCCGACTATTTTTCCTAAAGTGATTGATAAGATCAGCGCCACTATTGTCCCCACAACAATCGAGATAATACCACACCGAGATAATTCTTGATCATTTTCTAAAATACCAAAGGCTAATCCTCGTAAGGGTAACATAATTGGAGCGACTAACATGGCTCCAATAATCACGGCTGTACTATTACTGAGTAATCCAAAGGTAGCAATTAAACAAGCCGTTATTACCAAAATGATGTAGTTAAAACTGGGTCTGGATTCCGCCATTAAATCCTGTCGCATTTGGATTAAGGCATCCTCGGATACTTTTTTGAGCTTGAGCTTACTTTTCATAACAAATCTTAAGATTTCTCAAGGTTTAAAAATCAGCGATGACCTATCGCTATAAATTAATAGATGTATGGCATATTATCATATTTTCATGAAAAAAATTATCATTGGTATTATGGGGCCAGGAAAAGGCGCAACTTCCCTGGATGTTGATTATGCGTATCAATTGGGTCAATTAATTGCTCAATCAGGATGGGTATTATTAACAGGGGGGAGCAATACTGGAGTAATGGAAGCGGCTAATCAAGGAGCAAAAGCAGCCAATGGGTTAACCCTGGGAATATTACCCAATGCTGATAATAAAGGGATGTCTAAAGCCGTTGATATTGCAATTTTTACCAATTTAGGTCAAGCTAGAAATGTGATTAATGTATTGTCTTCCGATGTGATTATTGCTTGTGGGATGGGAGCCGGAACTGCTTCAGAAATTGCTTTAGGAATTAAACAAAATAAGCCTATTATTTTATTAAATCAAAACTTAGAAAGCCAAAATTTTTTTAAATCTCTAGCACCAGAACAGGTTTTTATTGTGGATTCTCCTGAAGCTGCAATTCAAACTGTTAAAGATTGTTTGACTCAATTAATTGAATAAATCAACATCAATCTGGTAAAATTAAATAAATTTAATGTTTAATTTTTATGAAAATAACCGATTTAAACCAAATTCCAGAACAGGAAGTTTCCCATAATCCAGCTATTAAAAAAAAGGTGATGTTGAGTTTAGGAGATTTACCCCATTTAACAAATTTTTCTCAAGCCTGTTTTGCCCCCGGACAAGTGGCGGGAGGTCATTCCCATGCTGATATGTGTGAAGTATTTTTTGTAGAATCGGGTTTAGGAAATATTGCGATTAATGGCGTTGATTATGAATTAAAACCAGGAGTTTGTATTGCGGTGGAACCTGGGGAAGTTCACGAAGTCACTAATACGGGAAATACCGATTTAATTTTAACTTATTTTGGTTTACGCACCCCGTAGTAAGCCCTTCAGGGCTTTCTTCAAACAGTTAATATCACCCATTAGTGTTAACTTAAGCCCAAAAACTCTAATTTTTGAAAGAACCACAAAGGCGCTAAGACACTAAGAAAGGAAGAAAGATCACTAAAGTTTCAATCCCTGATAGGGATTAATAGTAGTTTAAACCCTTTTGAAGTGTTTTGAAGCGGTAGGGAGAGAATATTTCAACACCTCCCCCTTGTCGCAAACCTCAACCCTGAAAATACCCTTTAATAATATTAATAATTCGTTCCGAAGCGTGACCATCCCCAAAGGGATTAATGGCATTTGCCATGTTTTGATAGGCAATTTCATCCTTCAATAATACACTCGCCTCTGTAAAAATATCTTCCGTTTCTGTTCCTACTAATTTAGCTGTTCCCGCTTCCACTGCTTCAGGACGTTCTGTAGTTGTTCTTAACACTAAAACAGGTTTTCCTAAACTCGGAGCTTCCTCTTGTAATCCTCCCGAATCTGTTAATACAAAATAACAACAATCAATCGCCGCTACTAATTCCGTATAATCCAAAGGTTCTGTTAAAAAGACCCTGGGATGATTCCCTAATCTTTCGGTTAACGGTTCCCTGACCGTTGGATTGCGATGTAGGGGTAATAATAAAGCCGTATCGGGAAATTCATTCAGAATTTGTAAGAATCCCTCTGCTATTTTCTGAAGGGGTTCTCCCCAATTTTCCCGACGATGAACTGTTGCTAAAATTAACCGATAGGGACTATTTTGTAATTCGGAAATATGCAGTTTAGGTTGTTGTTGAGCAACGGATAATAAGGCATCAATGACCGTATTTCCAGTGTGATGAATTTCTCCTAAAACCCCAGAATTTTTAAGATTTTGAACCGCTTGAGTCGTGGGAGCAAAATGCAATTGTGTTAACTGAGAAATTAACCGCCGATTTGCTTCTTCAGGATAGGGATTAAACACATCATTGGTGCGTAATCCGGCTTCGACGTGACCCACTGGAATTTTTTGATAAAACGCCGCCAAACTCGCAGCAAAAGCCGTTGTTGTATCGCCTTGAACTAACACTAAATGGGGATTTAATTGTTTAAATAAATCTTCTAATCCTCGTAAACTTCCGCAGGTAATATCGGTTAAGGTTTGTTGCGGCTGCATAATGTTTAAATCCTGATCCGCCGTTAAATTAAATAACGTCATCACCTGGGAAACCATCTCTCGATGTTGACCTGTTAAAATCACCTGAGTTTCAAACTCAGGGTTTTGTTTTAACTGTTGAATTACAGGCGCTAATTTAATTGCTTCTGGACGAGTTCCAAAAACTACACTGACTCGGATCGGAATATTGGACATAATAAATTAGAAATAACAAATTAAACAGCTTTTTGGGTTAAGTTAAATCCCCCTTTTTAAGAGGGAATTTAATTGATGCGAAAACCGAGACGGTAAAATATTTTTTGTTTCTGTTCCCTGTGTCCTGTTCTCTCCTATATTACAATTGTTTCACATCTAAGGTTCTAATCCGGTTAATCGCCGCAGCTAATTCAAACCGTCTGAATATTGCTAAATCTCCCTGGGGAAATGGGGTAATTATATCTAACCCTTTTGTCGCAATATCCTGCATAATTGCATCTAAAATTTGTGGTAATGTTTTCTCCCCATCAATATAGTTTTGTTTAGCATAAACCATGGCGGCGGCGATCGCTCGTAATTGATCTTTAGAAACAATTTGTTCCACCGCAGAAACATCAATATCTTCTGTTCCAAATAAGACCTCATCTACATCTCTAACCTTCACCCGCACATCCCAACGTCCGCGACTGGGATCTAAGCTTTCAGAAATGGGAATTCGGGGACGAATCACACCAAAAGTTTCACCCCCTTCTAAGGCGCGACCTGTGCTATATTGACGGGCGATTTCTTTGGCTTTTGCAGTTAATTCTAACGCCTGAAAATTCTCCATTGCAATAACAGTATTCGCCACATCAAAATAATCCCCACTTCCTCCCATTACTAAAATTGTAGACACATGATGATCAGTATAAAGTTGATCAACTTTATCAATAAAAGGGGTAATGGGTTCTCGATCTTTAGCAATTAATTCTTGCATTCGGCGATCGCGGATCATAAAGTTCGTCGCGGCGGTATCTTCATCGATTAATAACACGGCTGGAATCAGAGGAGATTCAGGATTTTCTGCTAAAACTAATGCCTCTAATGCCTCCATAATATTAGCAGCTTGGGAGGTACTTCCACTAGCATTTTCTGTGGAAAACTCCGTAGTTGAACGACCTTGAGGGAGTTGATTAATAAACGCAGAAATATCAACTCCTGCAACACTGCGACCATCCTCCGCCCGAATTTTGACCGCCGATGGATTGGTAATCACAAATTCCCGACCATCCCCCGGAATGTGATTATAAACCCCTAATTCAATCGCATTTAATAACGTTGATTTTCCATGATAACCGCCCCCCACAATTAATGTAATTCCCTTGGGAATTCCCATGCCTTTAATTGTACCTTGGTTGGGGCAAGTAAACTCGACTTCTAAGGATTTTGGAGATTGAAATGCAATCACATTGTCTGCTAAAGGACGGCTATCAACACCACTCCGACGGGGTAAAATCGCGCCATTTGCCACAAAAGCAACTAACTCTTTTTCTGCTAATTGTTGTCGTAAATAATCGGCATCTTCAGCCGTTTCAACGTGACGTTTAATGGTTTCCCCATCCAAGTTTTGATATCGTAAAGTCCGGTCTACAATTGCTGGAATATCATCACAAATCATCATCGCGGCTTGACGACCTAAAATATTCCGTCCCCGTGCTGGAAGTCCCACAAAAAAGCGAATTTCAATGCTTTTTTCTGAGGTTGAAGGTGTTGGACGAGCGCGTTGTAATGCTTGGTTTTCAACAATAATGAGTTTAGGAGAAGGGGGAGTTATTGTAATTAATGAAACCGATGTCCGTTCTAGGATTTCCTGACCCATTTTTGTCACCGCAATCATGCCACTTTTGCCCGTTCCTCGACGACTACTAATGTCTCGTGCAGTATGGTCAAATTCACGAATTAGGTAATCTCTCAGGGCAATTTCACGGCTATGGGTGCGGTATAATTCCGGGGGAAATCCGGCAATATTTGAGGGAATATGAACCCGAAATTTACTCGGTGTGGCAAAAGGATCGCCTTGAACGTAATCAATAATTAAGGTAAAATCGGGGAATTCATAAGTCCCTAAAATATCTTTGTAAGCTTTATAACCTCGATTATCGAGATCAAATAATAGTTGTTGCAGGTTTTCTTTAGTATTCATTGTTAAAATCTCAATAAGTCAGTTCTCAGTCAGGAATCACAGGCATTGTTTATAAGTGTTCATCTTACTCCAATCTCCATTTTAAAGTTTACAGGATCATCAGGGAAGAATAAAGCCCTTGGGATAAAAATACTGAATTGATCGGTTTAGGATGAAGAAGGGGGAAGGATAAATGGAGTTTGACTATTCAGGAGTTCAGTGATTACATTATAAATGATCTGGGCTGATCCTTCAAAAAATTTAGGTTCTATATTAGAAAGAGTATCACTAGGTTGATGATAATGGGGCGATCGCAAATTAGCGGTATCGGTGATTAAAACCGCCGGAATTCCTTGATACCAAAAGGGAGCATGATCACTGCGTAAAACATCCGGTGTTAATAAGCCTTTTAAGGGAATAGGAAGGGCAACTAGGGGAGGTATTTTGATAGAATCATAACCTATATTTCTGAGGGATTTATCCACCCTTTGAAAGACTTTTAAGAGGGGTAAATTTTGAACTTCTCCCACTACCGTTAAAAATTCTCCCCGGTCTGGAAATTCAATTCCTGCGGCTTCTAAAACGGGAGTTACAGTTAGTCCAGGGGGATAGGTTTGACAGCCGGGAGTATGACAAGCATAACCCACCATATCTAATATAATTGCGGCTTGTAAATTCGTTAGATTTTCTGGCTGTCCTGTAAAGTCAAAACTTCCTAAAAGTCCTAATTCTTCTTGATCAAAAAAGACGATTTTTAACGTTTTAGAGGTAGGTTTTTTAACCAATAAGCGAGCAATTTCTAAAATTACAGCTACTCCCGTGGCATTATCATCTGCACCCGGAGAATTCAAAACAGTATCATAATGAGCCGCTAATAAAATTGATCCGGCTTTGGGATCAGTTCCTGGACGTTGAGTAACAATATTAATCCCTTGTTCAAAGGGTTGTAAACTGGGAGAAAGCTTGAGTAATTCTAATTGCTGAATTAAATAATTTCGCACCCTTTCTCGGTCAGAATTATGATATCGTTCTCCTACTAATGCTTGAACATGACTCCACAATTGATCCGGGTCAATTGTATTAAGTTGAGGAGAGATCAGAGAAACAGAGGGAGATGGAGATGCTGTAACTTGAATTTGAGAATTTAAAGGAATTGAATCAATTTTACTGGGAGAAAATACATCATAACATCCGATGATTATCCCCATCGTTATCCCAATGCACAGAAAAATTTTAATCCACTGTTTTGCCTTCATTCCCGATTGAAATTAATGGGTTTACCCACTAGCTTAAATTTTTTCTCCTCTGCCTTAATATAAGGAATATTAGTCATTTCTAATTCTAATAATTGGGGAGGTTTAGGAAGCCATTCTTCAGAAAGAGGTTGAAAATTTTCGGCAGTTTTAGAGAAGGATAAAATTTCTGCTTCTAAAGTATTAGCTAATTGATTAATCCGTTCATGGTGTTGTTTAAGTTGAATCCAATTCTGTTGAGCTTGCGCTCGATAAATTTGGGCTTGTTTAACCGCTAGTTTAGCACGAATTTGTCTTAATTTAATCCGAGTGGCTTGAATTTCTTGATCGAGTTGTTGTAAATCAAATGACCAGCGATTGGCTTCTGCCTCAGCTTGTTGTTGTAACATTGCCAAGGATTCTAGGGAAGAATCGGAGGAAAATAAAACAGTAACATGATGGTTAGAACGTTTAATTCGCAACCCATCATATTCAGCTTTAACGACATCAATTTGAGCTTTAATCGCGTTCCATTCTGTTTGTAAATCTTGTAAAATTTGGCTCATTTTATAACCCTTTTAAGTGTTTAAGCAAAAACAACAGTGCGATTTCCATAGATTAACACGCGATTTTGTAAGTGTAAACGAACGGCTCTCGCTAAAACCAATCGTTCTAAATCTTTGCCTTTTCTAATTAAATCTGCTACGGTGTCCCGATGGCTGACCCGCACAACATCTTGTTCAATAATTGGCCCCTCGTCTAAATCTGCCGTGACATAATGAGCCGTTGCACCAATAATTTTAACTCCTCGTTCATGGGCTCTTTGATAGGGATTTGCACCTGCAAAAGCTGGGAGAAATGAATGGTGAATATTGATAATTTGAGAATAACTATCAATGATTTGAGGACTTAAAATCTGCATATATTTAGCGAGAACAACTAAATCAATTTGATATTTTTTCAAGAGTTCTAATTGTTGGGTTTCTTGTTCTAATTTATTGTCTGCGGTTATCGGTAAATGATAAAAATCAATCCCAAATTGATCAGCAAGCGGTTTTAATGTTAAATGATTACTAATCATTAAGGGAATTTCCGCCACAAGTTCTTTAGCTTGCCATCGCCACAATAAATCTAATAAACAATGATCTTGTTTTGTTACCCAAATGGATAACCGAGGAATGGTATCAGAAAAACGCAATTGCCAATTAGCATTTAAAGGTTTAGCAATGGCACTAAAAGCAGGCGCAATCACATCACGCGGTAAATTAAATCCTTCTAATTGCCATTCAATTCTGGTTAAAAAAATGTTAGCACTAAAATCCGTATGTTGATCGGCATGAATAATATTTCCTCCATTGGAGTAAATAAAATTAGCAATTTTAGCAACTAATCCTTTTTGGTCGGGACAGGATACTAACAAAGTCGCTGTGGGTACGTTCATTCTCAAGTCTGATTAATTAAACATGATCAAAATTATATCAAAAATCTGTTATTGTGCTTTAGCACCTCCTGATTAACCTATAGCAATCCTAAATAGGTTGTAATATTTTATCGTAGGGGTTTGGTCTCCAAACCCTCTTTGCGCCTGGGTTTGGAGACCAAACCCCTACAGGTTTTTATCACAAATCATTTAGGATTGCTATATAACAACGAGATTCAAGGACAAGATTTTAATTGAGTTAATAATAATACGATTTCATCGATAGCTTCTCGGAGTTGTTGAGTGGATAAGTTAGTTTGGTTAATCATAATACTAAATACTAACGGTTGATAATCTGGAGGAAAAATATATCCCGCCAAGGATGAAACTCCGGTTAAGGTTCCTGTTTTAGCTTGTACAATTCCGACCGCAGAAGTGTCTTGAAACCTTCCTTTTAACGTACCACTTATTCCGGCAACAGGCAGGGAATTTCGATATAATTCTCCAACGGGAGAACCTGCCATTATTCTTAAGATTTGTACTAAGGCTAAAGGACTGACTAAGTTATTTTGAGAGAGTCCTGAACCATCGACTAATTGATAACTATTGGGATTAACACCTAATCGAGTTAAAATTAATTTAATTTCTTTTAATCCTGATTCTACTGTGTTTGAACGTGAATTCTGTACCCCTAACGTTCTTAACAGAGATTCAGCATAAACATTATTACTTTCTAAATTCAGCGTTTTAATTAATTCCGCTAAAGTTGGAGATTCTACAAACGCTAATTCTTCTGGAGGATAGGAAAAATTAGGAGAAATTGAGGTTTGTAATACTTGAATTCCTGAATTAATTAAAACCTGCTTAAATGCTTGAATAAAATTATCCGTAGGTTCCACAACCGCCGCATAAACGGGTTCAGGTTCAGCACCGACTCTTAATTGTCCTGAAACTCGAATAATAGGTTTGCTTAAATCTCGTCCAATATCCACAAATTCCGGTTCATTTTTGCTAACAGTTTGGGTTTGATTCTCTACTGTCCATCCTGTTGCTTGTTCTGGACGTACCCAAGTTACTTTTAAAGGTTGTCCTACCGCTTGGGGAGAGAGAATTAAATCTAAGGAATTTTGATTTAAGATTAAACTATTAATCGGTGCACCATAACCCGCTTGTATATCTTCCCATTGCCAAGTATAATTTATAGCTGAACCTGTAAAATAACCATCGACAGCAATTAATTGATTAATCTGATTGATGCCTCTATTTTTTAATTGTTGTGCTAAATCTTTGAGTTGAGTTTCAGTTAAACTGGGGTCGCCTCTGCCAACAATATAAACATTCCCTTGATTATCCCCATAAACAGAGGTTCTAATTCTAAAATTCGCGCCTAATTTTTGTAAAGCGGTGGCGGTTGTTAAGAGTTTAACTGTTGACGCGGGAATAAAATAATATTGACTATCTCGATTATAAAGTGTTAGACCTGGAGTTAAGGTTTCAATTAGAATTCCCCAGCGAGATTGTTGAAATTGCGGACGATTTACAATAGTGTTAATCGCAGGTTCTAATTCCGTTGGACAGATTCTTTTAGTTTGACCCCAAACGGGTTGGGATATCGTTAATAAGGATATTAAACAACTGAATACAATTTTTTTCATGATCATTTTTTGAATTTAGAGGTTTTCAGCAATCGTTTTTTTTACTATAGATGTTACCACAAAGGCACGAAGACACAAAGGAAGATATCAAGGAGGTATTTAAGATTGATAACAGTTTTTATTGTATTAAACCCTACCCTCGTCACAACCTGAATCATCATTATTGCTTTCTTCGTGTCTTTGTGTCTTTGTGGTAACAAGTGCAGAAGTGATCTTAAACGATAACTATTGTTTAAGAAACCCAGTTTCTAATATAAACTGAGCAATTTTTAAACTTCCTCCCGGTTTTCCCATGCGTTCTTCCCCATTCTTTAAACAGGATTTTAAATAGTCAGGATTTTCTAAGGTTTGCATCACTTTTTGGGCAGTTTGGTGTAAAATAGAATCATCCGCAGGTTTAGTTCCGATTAACTGAATGGATAATCCTAATAATCTTAACTGCGCTTCAGCAAATCGATAGGTAAAGGCGGGGCCATTCCCTGGAATTGTAATTACAGGTTTTCCCAGTCCGACAGCTTGTTCGTTGGCGGTTCCTGCCATTCCTAGAACTAAATCAGCCGCGTTTAAAATATCTGCAAAACTATCAGAATAACAAATAATATTTAAACCATTTTGACTGATTAATATTCCGTTTTGGTGTTGCCAACCTAGAGACAGAGCGATTTCATCTAATTCTACCATTAAACTCGAAACCGCAGCTACTCTAAATTGAAGTTTTTGATTTCTAATATTATCAATAATTTCAACTAATTTCAAGAGTAAAATCAAGTTATTTTTAGCTTCAGGAAGACGAGAACCGGGAAGAATAGCAATCATCTTAGATTCAGAATCTAGGTTTAAATTGACTCCCGTTGGGGTGAGATTATCCATCATTGGAGTCCCCACAAATTGAGCTTTTTTAATCCCTTGTTTTTGTAAATCATCTGCGGTAAAATGATCCCGTGTAAATACTGCTAAACAGCGATCGCTATTAAGCAGATAAGGAAGAATTAACCCTAAATTGAGTTTACCTTCATAATAACTGGAATAGGCAGACAGAAAAATAATATAGGGTTGTTTTGTTAAATATGCGATCGCAGCCACAACAATATCCCCTGTCACCATTAAAATATCATAATGTGGGGCTGCTTTCCAAATCATTTGTAATTGTTTACCTAATAATCCAATTAAACCCGATGCGATATCCTGAAGAAATACGAAAGGATTCATATACAAAAATCCTCCCGATGGTAAAGTTCGGGTTGGGGTCAGAATGGGAACTCCCAAACGACGATAAATATTTCCCTCTCCTACAATCGGAACCGCCGCCATTTTGAGATTGATATCTAAGGATAATAACGCCTTAATAATCTCCCCATTACAAGTATCCTCCCCGTGACCATTACTTAAAAATAAAATTCGTTTATTATTCATGAATTTCTGCTATAATTATCTAAAAACAGGAGTCAGTTTAAGATTAAATTCATCGGCTGATCAATTTTTGAGCCAATTCTATGTACAATAAAAATTGACAATTTTATCAAACACAGCCCCAACCGTGAAATTTTTTGTCTATCATACTCCTGAACTAGCCCCTGCGAATATTCTCCCCGACTGTGCAATTGTCGTGGATGTGTTACGCGCGACAACCACCATCGCCACCGCTTTAAATGTGGGAGCCGAGGCGGTACAAGTGTTCAGCGACATTGACCAATTGATGCAAGTGAGCGAAAAATGGCCCGCCGATAAACGCATTCGTGTCGGTGAACGGGGGGGTGCAATGGTAGATGGGTTCGATTTGGGCAATTCTCCCCTGAGTTGCACTCCAGAGGTCGTGAAGGGTAAACGATTGTTTATGACCACCACCAACGGCACCCGCAGTTTAGAACGGGTTCAAGCTGCTGCTGTGGTGTTAACGGCTGCGTTTATTAATCGACGGGCTATTGTAGAATATTTAATGACCAAAACCCCGGAAACCGTTTGGGTGTTAGGTTCCGGTTGGGAAGGCAATTTTTCCCTCGAAGACACCGCTTGTGCGGGGGCCATTGCCCAGAATTTAGTTAATGAAATGGGTTATCCTTTAGATGATTTTGCGGGAAATGATGAAGTGTTTGCGGCAATTTCATTGTATTTACAATGGCAAAATAACTTATTTGAACTGTTAAATCATGCCAGTCATGGTCAACGGTTATTACGTTTAGGGTCTTATGAAGACTTGAAATATTGCGCTCAAACGGATATTTTAGATGTGCTACCCATGCAAAAAGAACCCGGAGTTATCGTCAAATCAGATATCAAAAAACAAAGCTTACAGTTTTGGATGGAAGCACCCAAAACCTAACTCAATTTCTTGAATTAATCCTTATCTTAATATCCCGTCGGTGAATCAACAATCTTACCCCCATTCCAACGCTGTAACTCCCCCTTTTTTGTCTTGGATGGGGGCAAATTTCCACCGACTTCCCGTTGAAATTCAAAACTTTTATTTAATGCTGTCAACCTATTTGCAAGTCCTAAGCGATTCTAAGTCACCTCTCCCCACTTTGGATGATTTTGCAGAACGCATTAATCAGGAACACCAACAGTGTTTAGAGTCTCCCAAAACCGCCTTGATTCATGCGCGAAATGCTGGAGAATGGTTACTGCACGTTCAAGCTCAATTATCTGCTGAAAATTGGCAAGTTTGGTTTAACGAACATTTTACATTTTCCCAACAAACTGCCGCCATGTATATGCAAATTGCAAAAAAAATGCCAGGGGTAAATCCAGGTGTTTTTTCCTCAGCAATTGATTCTAATCCTAAGCCAGCAAAAACCCTTGTTTTTCCGATTATTCCCGTTAAGCCTATTTTACCAGATTATGCAACGGATGAGGTTAAAATAGTTTCCCCTAAATTACCTCAAATTGCACCTCAAAACCCAGACCCTTTACCAAATGTAGAGACGCGTTATGGCACGTCTCTACCGGGGTTTGAGATGATTTTAACACCGTCTGATTCCGAGATTTCTGCTGAATCTTCCCCTCTAAAAAATTCTCCAATTCAAGAAAAACTAGAAGTATTAGAATCTCCCGTCACTCGAATTACAATTAATCCTAAAGAATCGATTATTGATGTTGAATTTACTTCTATTAACCCTCCTGAACCTCCTCCGGTTGACCTCCCAAAACCTGCTAAAAAAACCTCAGAATTGATTAAATTAATGATTCCTGGGGTTGTAGTTCCTAAAGCACGTCCTAGAGTCACTAGCAATGGAACCTATTTACCTCCTCGTTATCGCGCTTGGCGAAATCATGCCGAAGTAGAAATTTATCGGCAAATTTCAGAACAAAATATTACCCATAAATTTCCCCTACGAAAAGCAGCAATTGTGATTCGATTATTAGGCAATCATCGCACTAATTCTGATATTGATAATTTAGCAGGCGCTTGTTTAGATGCCTTAACTTTAAATGGTGCAGGAGTCTTAATTGATGACCGTTTAAGTTGTTTACCGCAGTTAAGTGTTGAATTTGATCCTGATGCTAAGGAAACAGGCGTTTATATTGAAATTGAACCGTTATAATAATTGTAATAGGTAACGAAAAAACTACTTTATTAAATAAATTAGGATTCAATAAAAAATGGAGAATTACTATCAACTCAACTTATTTAATCAGAGTCTGAATTCCATTAATTACAACAATTTAAAATATCCTAAAGGTTATAAAGGATTAGCAAGGTTTCACAAATACTGGGGGAAAAAACCAATTGAGTGTTTATCATTTTTGATTGACGCTTTAACCCATAAAAATGATCTCATTCTTGATCCTTTTTTGGGTTCAGGTTTAGTTGCAAGGGAAGCACTTTTAAGAAAAAGAAGGTTTATCGGAATTGATATTAATCCCATTGCTATTGAACTATCAAATCTTATGGTTAATCTTCCTTGTTCTGTTCAACTTCAAGAAGCTATAAATAATTTAGACGAAAAAATTAAAACTAAAATATATAAAACTTATGTTTTAGAAGATGCTAAAATAGCAAGTCACTATCTATGGGATGAAGAACAATTAATTTCTACTTGGAATGTATCAAGTTCAAAAAAAGCTCGTGAAGAAAGAAAACCTACAGCTTATGACTATAGGTTAATTGATAAATATGAAAATTATAAAGCTCAAAATTTGCGTCAAATTCAGCTTTTTGATAATAGTCGAATTAATACCACTAATTTTTTAACCTTAAATGATCTATTTACTGGACGTGCTCTTTATAATATCGATTTTTTAATAGAAGAAATTTATCATTTACCTCAAGATATTCAAAAACCTTTATTACTTTCATTAACAGCTGCTTCTGGCCAAATGTCAAAAATGGTTTTTGCTATCACAAACCGAGGTAAAACTCAGAATCAAATAGCAAATAAAATAGAAGTAGGAAGTTGGGTAGTGGGATATTGGCGACCTAAGCTTCATTTTGAGATTAATGTCTGGAATTGTTTTGAAAACAAAGTCAATAATTTAATCAAAAGTGTTCTTGATAACCAAGAAAAAGAAGTATACTTAATTTCTAAAGAGCTAGAACCTGTTATTAATCATAATGCTCAATCGGCTTTGATTCTTGGTAATAATCTTACGATTTTAAAAGAATGTCCTGATGATGTTGTCTCTTTAATTATCACTGATCCTCCTCATGGTGATAGAATTCCTTATTTAGAATTGAGCGAAATGTGGAATTCGTTATTAGGTCAAATTCCTGATTTTACTGAAGAAATTGTAATTTCTAATGCAAAGAATAGAAATAAAAATCAAGAGAATTATACCAATAATATGAGTGATTTTTTGAAAACAGCTAATCGTATTTTAAAACCTGGCGGTATACTTGCTTTATTCTTTAATGCTAAAAATAAACATAGCTGGAAATTTTTAAAGCAAAATTTTATCTCTTTACAAAACCTTAAATTTATAGGATATTTTCCCATGAATTACTCAGCCCAATCAGTCATACAAGATAATAGGGAAGGAAGTTTAAAAAGTGATTTTATTTTGATTTATCAAAAACCAGGTATTAATGATTTAGAAAAATTAAAGCCTCTATTTGAAATTCCTGAATGGTCGGTAGAATTTCCTGAATATTTTTTAAAACGTAACTAATTTTTCTATATTGAGGTATTCATCATGTTCAAGAATGACTTACATACTTTTTCTCATCTTGAATATTTATATAATCAGGGTAAATTTTACGAATTAACAAACTCTGAGGATGGTTTATACTTTCTCAAGCTTCGCTCTCTAGCTCGAAAAGAATATTTAATTTATTTATTGGAAAAAAGTAAAATTTTTGTAGATAAATTGCCAATAAAAGAACTGTTGAAAACAGCTTTTCAGTCTCAAATTCCTGATTCTATTATTGAGCAGACTATCCATGAAATTTATGCTAAAGAACGAATAAAAAGAAAAAATTGCGAGAATCAAATTTTGGCAGAACTTTATAAGTTGCGAGTCTTTGATTGGGGCGGTATTCATCAAAATGATATTAATAAACACTTAGTCAATAATTATATTAAAAAAATAAATAACTATGATTCCTTAGTTGAAAAGATTGAAAACGAAATATTAAATAGTTTAAAAGGTTTTATTCTTTGTTCATGGTATAATAACTGGACATCTATTATTATCGAAGATATTTTTAAAGATCATCCTCGTGTCTTACCAACCATTGGTAAAATCAAGCAAGTAGATTTTTTTATAGATCAAGTTCCTTTTGATCTCAAAATGACCTATTTTCCTATAGGATTCATGGAGAAAAAAAGAAAACAGAGAGGGTTAACAGTTAAAGAAGTGTCTGAATTAAAAAAAGCAGCTAATTCCTTTGAAATTCCTTTTGATAAAAATAGAAGCGATCAGGATCTATTATTAGATTTAATTGCTGCTTTTTCAGAAAATTCACAAACAAAAGTACAAGATTTTTACCATCAATTTATTTCAACAAGACGTGAAATTATTACCGAAACCATACAACAACCTCGAAACCTTCTTAAATGGTTATATGAACAACAAGGTACTCAAAGATTTGATGCTAGTAATCGGCTATTCTTAATAGTTATTGATCTCAATCATCTTGAAAATAGTTGGAAAATCAAGAGAGATTATCAACTATTAAAATCCGAGATTGATAATTATCTTAATAATCAGTTCTTTGATTTGGAACAACTCAAACTTGACTGGTCATTTAATAACCAACAATATAAAAGCTATACAGATGTTATATTTGTTGTTAAGTAAACTCAAAGGTTACTACTAGACATAATTAGGGATAAAAATTATTAGGATTAACTCAATATTTTAGCAATTGGCATTCTCCAACCTGTTCCAAAAGCGCGATCGCTAATTTTTAATCCCGGTGCGGCTTGACGGCGTTTAAATTCAGCAATCATCACTAATTGAATTACTTTTTTAACGACAGTTTCGACCTGTCCGGCTGCTACAATTTCATCGCAAGATTGATGTTTTTCTATTAAACGATATAAAATATCATCTAAAATTTCATAAGGGGGTAAAGAATCTTGATCCACCTGTCCCGGTTTGAGTTCTGCACTGGGTGGCTTTACTAATACATGATGGGGAATTATTTCTTTTCCATGATATTGATTTAACCAAGAACATAAGGAATAAACACGGGTTTTAGGTACATCTGCAATCACCGCTAATCCCCCATTCATATCGCCATATAAGGTACAATATCCCACCGCCATTTCCGATTTATTCCCGGTGGTTAATAATAAATGTCCGAATTTATTAGAAACCGCCATTAATAAGGTTCCTCGGATGCGAGATTGCAGGTTTTCTTCTGCTAATCCAAAGGAGGTTTCTGCAAACATAGGTTCTAGGGTTTGATCAAAGGTTTGCATTAAATCCCCAATGGGTAAAGTTTGGGTTTTAATGCCTAAATTATTCGCTAATTCTAAAGCATCTTGAATCGAATGATCCGAACTATAGGGAGATGGCATTAATATCCCTAAAACGTTTTCTTTCCCTAATGCTTCCGTTGCGATCGCTGCCACTAAAGCCGAATCTATTCCCCCACTTAAGCCTAAAATAACTTGAGAAAATCCACATTTTCGCACATAATCTTTCACCCCCAAAACTAACGCTAACCAAATTTCTTGATCTTCACTTTCAATTAAGTTTATTTCCTGATTTTGCCTAAGACCACTTCCAGTCCCCCCCATTACCCTGGGGGGGCTAGGGGGGGTATTATCAACCAAAACAGCGATTAAATCTTGTGTATTTGGATCAAATTCTATAATCTCAAAATCTGTATCAAAGGGTTTCAAACTTAATATTTTATCGCCATTTTTATTAAATGCAAAACTACACCCATCAAAAATTAAATCATCATTTCCCCCGACTTGATTTGCATACAAAATTGGAGTATTATAGCGTTTAGCACTATAACTAATCAGAGATTGTCTGAATTTTTGCTTGCCGACTTGATAGGGAGAAGCGGATAAATTAACCACTAAATCTACATTCAGATTAGCGAGATCTTGGAAAGGATTACAAGGATAATTCCGTTTACCCCAGAACTGTTCATCATTCCATAAATCCTCACAAATTGTCACCCCAACTTTAATAGTTTCTTCTAAAACAAAAAAATGACTTTCTAACCCCGGTTCAAAATATCGATCTTCATCAAAAACATCATAGGTTGGTAATAATCGTTTCTGAAAATACTGTTTAATTTCACCCTTTTCTAATAACGCAGCACTGTTAAAAATCGGGTTTCCCCCATTTTTTTGATAGTCTAAATTTCGTTGAACTGTTCCCACTAAAACCGCTATTTCTGGCGGTAATTCTATTGCTAATTGCTGTAATTTTTCCGTTGTCGCCTCAATAAAACTCGGACGAATTAATAAATCTCTAGGAGGATATCCCGTTAAAGATAATTCTGTTGTTAATAACAGATTACATCCCGCTTCAAACGCTTTTTCTGCTGCATCTAATATCCGTTGAGCGTTGACCGTTAAATCTCCAACGGTGGGGTTAAGTTGAGCGATCGCAATTTTCATAGTCAAATTTCAATTGCCTATTGCTATAAGTGCTTAATAGCTTATCTCTTCTTACCATGATTCCCTAATCCTAGCAACCAGATAACTAACCCCGTTAACGCCGCTACGGTCAAGCCTGTTATCAGGCTCAAAAACAGTGAAATAGAGGGCATTAACCAAGATTCTGGAATTGTCAAACTCCTCAAAACTTGCCCTAAATTCTGCTCTACAGTCGCTTTTACTTCCCCTGACTTGATAATAGTAGCAGGTTCAACAACATAGGGGAATTGTCCAGAAATTGAAGCCGTTACAGAAGCCGCAGCTAAACCCGCACCGACAATACCCAGTGTATTTTGAAATCTGCGATCGCTCTTTGCTTCTCTGACTTCCAAGTTAACTCGAATTAAGTTGACTGCAACTTCTAGCATTTTTACCCCTGCACTCAGATTTTCGTAGTCTTTACTAACTTGTTTTAAGTATTTATTTCGAGCGTCGGAATGAAACTTCTCTAAGCATTTTACTTCATATTCTTGGTCTTTTTCAAACACCTTAGCAACTAATTCTTTAAGCTGTTGGCGGTAGCTATCCAGATTAACTTCAATCGTACTTCTCTGAAATTCTAAATAACTGAGATTGATGGCATAATCAGAAAATAGATTATCAGCATCATTGACTTTTTGACTAAGTTCGCTCAGATTAAATCCTTCGTATCCTTGAGTTTTAAATTCTTTGATGTAACTTTGAACCTTTACAAATGCAGCGTCTAACTCTTGTTTAACCAACCGACTTTGTACATAAGCCCAAAGAATTTTATGGCGATGGCAAAACAATTGCATCCAGTGATCAATTAATTCTGCTGCGTTTTCCATTGCCTCTAAATTAGGATATAATATAATAATTACATGAGGATTATTTTGCTCTAAATTGTAGGGTGCTTTTCTAGGAGTATCGTTTAAATTATGGGGATTCCATTCAAAGAATCTTCCTCCTAATAACTTTCCCTCACCTTGGGGTTTTCCTTGACAATCTGGTTCTTTTCCTACTAGCAAATTGTAACATTTTTGAGCAAGTTTTTCAACATCATCTGATTCTATTTTAATATCTGAAGGGAGTTGACCACTAATTAACCAAGTTTGCCCTAACCTACCCCCTTGATTTTTGAGAACTTGATTAACTATAATTTCTTTAAGCGTTTTTATTTCTTGAATAGAAGTATTAGAATTGCGATCGCTCACCGAACAGTCAACCATCAGCGCATCAGTATCACTCAGTTGTACCGGATAGTAATAGCCTTCATATTCAGGCGGAAGGTTGAGCGGTTCTATAAATTCGCATTCTTCTGTTAATAACCGTACAAATTCTGTTTCCCACTCCATTTTTTCAGGCGGGGGAGATGCTTTAATCTTCTTTTGTAAGGAGGGAGGCAATTTATTTAAAAATACTAGCTCATTCTTTTTCAGAGTAGCCAAATCCTGCCCTAGTCCCTGACGCAAATCGTAGAGATAGAGGTCAATTGTGGGGTAAATCAGATGATCTGTCATATCAGAGGAGGTAATGTTGGTGGTTGAGTATCTGAATCAGCAGAAAATAGTGACAACTTTTCTAATAGAGGCTGAAACAGACTTTTGCTAACTTCCGGCGGATTATCACTTTTGAGAATCGGGACAACAAGATAATTAATAATCGTGTGACTTGGAGATTGCTGTGATTTTTTAGGTTTGAAGCCTCGCTTTTCTCTTTGGCTGGCTTCATTACCAGCCTGGAGTGTTTCTATCACTTCTTCTGAAGTTGGCAAGTAATCTAAATTTTGACTATTTTCTGTTGCTAGAAAACTAATTAATGCTGTTTGATACTTGGTAAAACTTTCATTTAATTTAGGGTTTGATTGGATTACAGACATTAACTTAGCTTGGGTTTCGTCCCTCATTTCAGGATTGGGTTGAAGCTGTTCTCCTATTGTAAAAAGTTCCTCTTGCTCGTCATCGTTAAGGGTGACATCTGGATCTCTAATTGCCAGAAGCAGGGCCAGGAGAGTGGCGAGAGCAGGTGGTTGGCTCATGCTGGGAGTAAAGTAAGTTAGAATTGGTATTAATTATAGTAGAATCAGACGCGATCGCATTCTTGTTATTAATCACTAGACGCGGTAATGAAGGCAGTTAAAGAGTCTGAGAAAAAAGCTAAACGATAAGTTGCGACAGTAACTAAATTAGGCTGATTAGGGAAATAAACCTAAACGAATCCATAATTGTCGCGCTATTAACTGTGCTGGAGAGTTCATTTCCAAACTTCCAACTGTTACTCTACCTGTAGGTGTCAATCCGACAATTGCACCAGACTCGGTTTCCACTTGAAAATGTTCATCCCATCGATCTTGTCTTGGGTGAAAAAGGGAAACTTCTGTGTTAGAGGTAGAATCAAGTCCACTGATGTTAGTCCCTTTACGGAGGTTACAAGAGCGACAAGCTAATGCGAAGTTTGACATTTGATTATTACCACCTCGATAAAGTGGAAGGATATGTTCAACCTCAAAAGGAAAGTTAAATATGATTTCAGGAGCGTGACAATATTCGCAACAATGGGCAGCGCGATCGGCTACTAGAGTGTAGTAAGGATTCATTAACTTAATTGTTTTACAAGAGCCGATGTCCGAAATGTAGCCGCTTTAAGTTCGGCCTCGACAAGAGTTTCTAATTCTGCTTGTTGTTTGGAAGAAAGGGTTTCTCCGCGATCGCGTGCTGCACGCCACAAATTCATTAATTCCGATAATTGTTTTTGTTGTTCGGCAGTAAATAATTCGTCAGGGTTAAATCTTTGAATAATTAGTAAGGCGCTGAAGTTTGTTTCGCCTAATAAAGTAGTCAAACTATCTAAAGCTTGACCCGCAGTTGTGCCAACAGACTGTTGATCTCCGGCAATAGCGCGATAATATTTCTCACCGTTGGTATTAAATACAGGCACGATCGCAACTGTAGTCATATCTGGTTCAAAGTTAGTTAGGTTCAAAGTTAGTTAATTATTAATTATAACCTTTCTTTTACCATTATAGCTATGCTGATTCTGAGCAGAAGAGCGCGATCGCGTTCTCGGAAACAGGAGAAAACACGATCGCGTTCTTGTCATTAATCACTAGACGGCGGTACGGAAAATAGTAAAATAGTCTGGAAGAAAAGCTAAAACAATATTATTGATGATTGAATAAATTATAGATAATCTGCACATCAGTGTTTAACCGGCTGAAACAATTGGGAAGAGTATAAGGAGATCACCTGACTTTACTCCCGCAGAAATTAGAGTCATAGAAGGATGCAGTTCCATACCATTACGTTTCAATATCAAACTATAAACTAATATATTTGTTGGGAAATGAAAATACTGCAACAATTCTAGTATTAATTCTTCAATTCTTATATCACCAGGTACTTCTGAGTATGCTCTTTTAGAACCGTCAGATGTAACACAGGTAATACTAATTAGGCAATCAGAATAAATATAATCTTTAGATACCTGTTCTTCTATTGTACGGACATCCTCATCTGCAATATTTAAAACTCTTTGTAAAGGTTCTAATTCTTTCCTTATTTTATCAGAAAGGGGAAATTCGTATGCAATAATTTCTGAAAATACTTTTAAATATTGATTTAATTTTTCTTGGTAACTTCGGTCTGATTTTAAAACTTCAGTCTCTATTTCTTTAGAATCATTCAGCAGTATTCTTAATCTTACTCTTAGTAGGTCTAAAACTTCAGAAGAAACAGAAGTAATTAAACTGCGATGAGCAGCTTGCTCTACGATTCTACGATACCTTAATTTTCGTATATATGATGGAGACTTAGCTTCAGATGATTCTAGATTGAATAGTTCTTGAACAGTTTTGCTCACTTCGATAAACTTTTGAGCAATAGGAGATAAGGGAACAGATCCAAAATAATTATCTGCTGCCTCTAATTTTCTTCCTAACCACAAAAAAGCTAACTCTTCAGTATTACCATTGCTCTCCCACTCTTTAGCGGCTTGCTCAATATTCCGTTTAACTTTAATTGCCTCTCTCTCCACATTCACCCAGTCGCGCAACTTATCCCAATGTCTAATCAACGCTTCATGGGCAATATCAACCACTGGCACTCCATTTTCATCACTGGTGACAATTAACCGGGCTGTTTTATCATTTAAAATCCCTATCACCTCCTCAACCAGAGCCTCTGAATATTCCCCCCTTACCAAAGTTTCTACTAATTGATATTTCGTAACTTGGCGACGAGTATCCTCCGCATCTTCTCCCAACTGCGTTAACTCGATAAAAATCCACTTGGCTATCTCCTTTTGTGCTGTCGATAAGTTCTCAAAAACTTTATTTGCTTGTTCTTCTAGCGTTCCCTTTAAACCACCCAATTCGTTATAAGAATTAAGAGTAAGCTGATTAGATAATCCTGGTTTTCCTTGTTGCCATTGTTGATGCCACTGCTGCCAGAGTGCTGTGAGAGAAAATTGCAATAGCGGCAAACTACCCGCAGAATCTTTCACATCTACAATCATCTGGGTAACTAACCGACGTTCTACTTCTAAACCTACCTGCTTTGCTGGTTCACAAATCGCCTCATCTAACTCCTCAAAAGTCATCGGTGTAACTGTTACCAAATGCTCTTGAATCATTTTTGCAAGTCCGGCATATTCCTGTTCGGCACACTTACCCAAGAAATCTGCCCGCATGGTAATAACAACACAAAGTTTATTTTCATTGCTATCTAAAGCTCCTAATAAACACTCAAAAAACTGTTGACGTTCTGCCTCTTGTTTCGCAGTTCCTTGACACAGAGTAAACGCTTCTTCAAATTGGTCGATTACCAAAAATACCCGTTCTGCTTCAACATCTGCTACAAACTCTTGTAGTGCTACAGCCCCATTTTGATTGAGTGCATCTTTAAGCCAACGTAAGGCAGTTTTATTGCCTTCGGCAAGGGCTTCTGCTAAACTTTGCAGTGGATATTCTCCGGGTCGAATCACCGGCAAGATTTTCCATTGTTTGCTCTGTAAAAGTCGCTGTCCTAATTTTAATTGATAAAGCAATCCCGCTCTCACAACAGAAGATTTACCACTTCCCGAAGGGCCGAGAACTGCTAAAAAATTCCCGGTTCTTACTTTTTCAATTAACTCGCCAGTTAATGCCGTGCGACCATAAAAATACTTAGGATCAGTCTCGTTAAAATCAAACGCTTGCAAACCTTTGTAGGGACAAATATCAGGTTGTCGCGTACTAACTGTTTTTTCCTTATCAATTTTTACTCCCTGAATGAGTTGAATTGCTCCGCCAGAATTGTTAAAAACTGGACGCTGGGGAAAGTTTCGCCAGTATTCATTAGTTTGTATTTGTTGGTTAACGAAATCTGCTAAAAAAAGGTTATCTATCCACTCGTTAACTCGACGCGGCTGCGGATCGAGTCCTTGTAAAAGAATGCTAGTTAGTACGCCGTGTTCACCAGTTGCGTAAGCAGTTTCCGAAGCACTACAGGCAGCAATAAAACAGCGATCGCGCACCTTACCTGCATTACCTGGATCGGCTTTATTTAATACGTCGATAAATTTGCCACTATGACAACAATCCAGCCAGATAATCTGCTGTTTAACATCACTTTCTAGTAAAATATCTCGCAGTGAATTTAAAGCCAAACCATATAATTCTTGCTCAGGATTAGTATCACTGGTAGCTAAAAATCCTTCTTTTAAACCTCGCGGTTTTCGCAAACCGTGTCCAGCAAAAAATAGCAAGGCTGTATCAGGGCAATCTTTTTCTCCTATGGCGAACAGTTGGAGAATTTCTTCTTCTAATAGCTTAATATTAACTGTTTCTTCTACAGAACCAGGTTTAGGATTTACCTTGAATTTCTGATCAGCAACACCAGCAGGTAATCGGCGTACCTTAAAACCGCCGTAGGTTTCGAGAAGATGGGCGATCGCCTCCGCATCGAAAGCCGGTCTTTTCAAATTTTCCAGATCAGGATATCGGTTAATGCCGACTACCAACGCCTGTCGGTTCATGTATGATTAAAGCTACTCAGGCTGAAAGATTTTGATATCAAGTATACCCTAAACCATCCCTGAATAAAATAATCAATCTTAAGTGCCACATTTGAGAGGAGAAACCGGGTTTCTCTGAAAGATTGTCGGTTGGGAAACAATAAATTTATGCAGAAACCCGGTTTCTAGGTTGCTTGTGGGTTGTCAAGAGTTTGGGTAAAATAGCAGTAGAAATTGATACTTTAAAAGAGAAAAAAATCTAATACTATTGATGCACAATAATTGCATCTCGACTTATTTCGATAAGTGAGTGCTGACTAAACAATTCAACCAATAGAGGTAAATTGCTTTGAAATAACGCCTCAAGTTCTGCATTGGTAATATTACCAGTCGTCACCAAAAGTAGTTTATAAGGTTCTTGACGAATTAAAAATGAATCAAAAAAATCTGAATCTTTAGTAATGACAATTCGAGATTCCTGAATTGAAATAGTATTGACTTCAGTATCAGGAGTTGCATTTTGTTGAGGTAAATCTCTCGTGTGAATCGTATCATAACCAGCAGTTTGTAGAAACCGGGACAAACGCACTGGTAATTGAGCATCTATAAGAAACTTCATATAGCAATTTTATAAATACTTTTCACCTGAGTTAAGCGAGTCGCAAATAGCAAAGCGGCTAAAATATCATCCCGTTCCAAATCATCATAATCTGCTAAAATTTCCTCAATACTCATCCCCGAACTCAGTAACTCTAAAATAAACTCAACCGGATAACGTAACCCTCGAATGCAGGGTTTTCCATGACAGATATTTAGATCGAGAGTGATTCGCTGCAAAAGTGATTGATTCATAGTGAGTATTTCTTAGTTTCTCTGAAAGATTGTCGGTTGGGAAACAATAAATTTATGCAGAAACCAGGTTTCTAGGTTGCTTTAGGTAAATCCGGCTTTAAGTAAAATGGCTTTAAGTTCACGAATTTTCTTTGGCACAAATTCTATTTATGAAATCGCCTTAGTAGATTGTACATCAATATTATCACAATCAACCAAACAAGATAGTACAATAGAATCATCCCCAACCACAACAAATCAGATGACTCTCACAACCCAACGCTTTACCCTTGAAGAGTATCTTCACTACGATGACGGTACAGATAGTCTCTATGAATTAGTAAATGGAGAATTAGTTTCTATGGCATTAGGAACCGGACAACATGGTGCGATCGCTAAATTTTTTGAACGCACATTCGATGCAGAAAACCATCGGCTAGGTAGAGAATGGATAGCATTACAAGGTATTGTTGGTGTTCAATCTCCTCGTGGCGATCGCTGGGATACGGTTCGCATTCCTGATGTTATGATTATTCCTAAAGAACAGTGGCGGAATTTGCAAAACCGCGAGGCTGTTATTCGTCTGAATGAAGCACCCCCGCTTTTAGTTGTAGAAGTTGTTAGCCCCTCAACTAAAAGTGTTGACTACCGTGCCAAACGTGCCGAATATTCGGTTTTAAATATTCCTGAATATTGGATTGTTGATCCATTACAAGCTAAAATTACTGTTTTTACTCTATCTGAAGGATGGTATGATGAAGTTGTTTTTATAGATAGCGATCGCCTAATTTCTCCGACTTTTGCGGAACTTAATCTAACCGTTAATCAAATTTTCCAAAGTGAAATTTAATCGCGATCGCCAATAGCAAATATCGGGCTAAAATTAACACAAATTGTCAAAAATATTCTTCTTGAGCCGGAGTGGGTAACTTTTGTAAATCGGGGATTTGAACCACTTCTTTCTCCTGTTCCTTAACATTAATCGGAACTCTCAAGGGTTGACGCTGTTCTATCCAACAACTGGCTAAGGGTAAAGTTTGATCCAACTCTTCCAACGGTCGCGGAATTACCATTACGGCGTTTAACTCGCCAATGCGTTCGGCTTCAAACATTCCCGCCTCAACCGCCATCGCCACATCGGACACGGGCCCCCGAATAATAACCGTACACAACCCCGCCCCAATGCGTTCATAGGACATCAGGCTCACATTCGCCGCCTTTAACATAGCATCCGCCGCCCCGACCATTGCCGGAAATCCCCGCGTTTCTAGTAAACCCACCGCTTGATTACTCAAACGATGACCAGTACCCCGACTCATAAGCTCTGATAAACGAGAACTAATCGGAAACACAATTTCTAGGTTAGGGAAAGGTCGAGGAATCACTAACGTAGAGATCAGTTGACCAAACTGTTTAGCTGTTTGCGCCCCAGTTTCCACCGCTAAACGCACTTCGGCAATTTTTCCCCGGACAATGGCGGTACAATATCCACTCCCAATTTTTTCATATCCCACTAAATGAACCCCGGCTGATTTCAGCATCATATCTGCCGTTCCCACAATCGCCGGGAAGCTCTGAGTGGAAACTAAACCCAGAGCCATATCTCTAAACTCATACTGAACTGAATGTTCAGAAGAACCGGAATTTTGTCTGTTTGCGTCCATTTTTAATCATTCCGATGGGTCGGGAAGAGCAGGGTGGGGTTTAGGCTGTGGGGTGGGGGGAAAAGCAGGGTGGGGTGCGGACTGCGGAGTCAGAAGTTAATGATTTCTCCTATTCTGACCTAGCTCCCCCTGCTCCCCCTGCTCCCCCTGCTCCCCCTGCTCTTCAATTCTGGGGGTTATTGAAGGCTTTGCGATGGGGAAGCAAGGTATCCAATAACTGACTTAGGTGATCTTTTCCGTAAATAATCGGAGGGAGTGGCTGGGTGGACAGTTCCAAAGTATCTGGGGACTGTGGAGCCAGAGCCGTTTCTTCCGATGTTTCCGAGGAAGATGCGATCGCCGTTTCCGGTTCAGAAGGAGCCAATAGAATATCCGAAGGTTGAACAGGTTTTTCCCCCAATATCGCAGTAGTCGGCGGTTCAGGCGGAAAAGAGGCTAACTCTAATAGAGGATCGAACTCGTCCTGAAAGGTCGAAATTCTCTGGGGTTCTGGGGACTGCGGGGTTTCCGATGGGGGAGACACCTGTTCAGGTTCTAATAAACGAGAGCGATCCCCAATCAGAGATCTTGCGGCAACGACTTGTTGAGGTGCAATAGAACTCTCCAAAATCGTTGTCTCTGAACCAATACAGGCATTTTCCCCAATGGTTCCTGCTCCCAGGATTAATACCCCCGACCCCAACACTACCCCTGCCTCTATCTCTAGGATACCTTGATAAACCTGAATAATGACTCCCCGACCGATACAAACTCCCGCAGCAATCCGAAGCTGACTGTCGGTTGTCGCTTGTAGGATCACCCCTGGTGCTAGGGTGGCATCTGGATCGATAGTGACATCGCCACTCACATAAACATCAGGGTTTAGGAGTTGCGGTGGCGATATGTTCATTGTTGCTGGAACCAAAAGAGTGCTTCAACAGGAAACTGGATCTTAAGGACGTTGGATGATTTCCTCCAGTACCCGACGTTTGGCTTTGGAGTCGATCCCAATCAACCGCACATATTCGCCGCGATGTTCGTTCACGCAACCCTCTAAAGCTGCCATCACTTCCGAGATATTGTTAGATTGAATCGGAGAACAACTATGCCAAGATCCGGTACGGAAGCGACGAGCATCGGCGTGTTCGGTCCCAATTTTGTAACCTTTGGTTAACAGATCCCGAACTTGATCCGTAACACTGTTACCAAATTTGCTATTGGGAGCCGGAGCTACACTAGCACTGCTGGTAGAAGCACCCGCCGCAGCCGGAGAGGTTTTAACAACTTTGCCGTCGGGACGTTGAATAATTTCTTCCAACACCCGGCGTTTGTTTTTGGGGTCAATGCCAATCAGACGCACATATTCCCCAGAATGCTCACTGATGATGGCATCTAATTTGGAGAGAACTTCTGCTACCCTTGATCCAGAGATGCTAGGGCCACTATTCCAAGATCCAGTGCGGAAGCGACGAGCATCGGCGTATTCTGTCCCAATTTTGAAGCCTTTGGCTAACAGATCCCCAATTTGTCCCCCCAGAGCAGAACTGCTACTGGTGGCTGAATCCGAAGGTGCAGATGCAGAGACACTGACCTTACCACTGCCAGATTTGCTGGCAACGGGGCCATCGGGACGCTGAATAATTTCTTCCAACACCCGGCGTTTGTTTTTGGGGTCAATGCCAATCAGACGCACATATTCCCCAGAATGCTCGCTGATGATGGCATCTAATTTGGAGAGAATGTCTCCCACCCCTGATCCAGAGATGCTGGGGCCACTGCGCCAAGATCCGGTACGGAAGCGACGAGCATCGGCGTGTTCAGTGCCAATTTTGAAGCCTTTGGCTAACAGATCACCGATTTGTCCCCCTAAATCGGAACTGGCGCTGCTGGCCGAACCGGAAGGGGCCGTTGCTGTGCTAACTTTACCATTGCTGGATTTCTGGGCAACGGGGCCATCGGGACGTTGAATGATTTCTTCCAGCACCCGGCGTTTGGCTTTGGAATCAATGCCTAACAGACGCACATATTCTCCGGCGTGTTCTCTCAGACAAGCTTCTAAGGCTGCAACGACTTCTCCAGTATTCTTAGCGGTGATCGGAGCACCACTGCGCCAAGATCCAGTACGGAAGCGACGAGCATCAGCGTGTTCAGTGCCAATTTTGTAACCTTTGGCCAACAGATCCCCGATGTGCTGCACGATTTCGGAGGCTAAATTGGCACTCCCGGTATAAGAATTGGAGCGATCACGACCACTGCCATTGCCAACAGTCGCCGCTTCGTTGCGGATATGGTGAAGACAAGAAGCATTTTCCGAACAATGATAACCCGCTTTCAGAGATTGGTTAACTCCAATCACATCAGCAGCAAAGCTGAGATCGGCATCCGTGACATTGGGTAAGCGATCCGCTTGTTGTTGATTGGTGATAATAGAGCCGGAGGGAACGTATTTTCCGGGGGGAATTTCGACGTCTTCGATTAAAACGTGCATCATCACAATGCAACCATTCCCGACTCTGGAATTAAAGACTGTAGAGCGGAAGCCGATAAAACAATTATCTCCCACATAAGCAGGGCCATGAATTAAGGCCATGTGGGTAATTGAAGAATTCTTCCCAACCCACACGGAGTAAGATTGACCGTCATCACCTTTGACGCGACCTTCTTCTAAGCCATGAATCACTACGCCGTCTTGGATATTGCTATTTTCCCCAATCGCAAAGGGTGAGCCTTCATCGGCGCGAATCGAGGTTCCGGGGGCGACTAATACATGGGCCCCAATCCGAACGTCACCAATAATATTAGAAAAAGAATGTACATAAGCCGTTGGGTCGATTTTCGGCTCTGCCAAGTTCTTCGACCAAGGGGTTGGAGGTGCCGCTAGGCCACGAACTGCCATATTTTAATTTCTCCTAACCGAATAGTTGTTTGTTGTCCGTTTTCAGGGGTTCGTTATCGCAGGGTTCAAAATAGGGGATTAAGAAGTTAATTCAATTAAACATTTAATTAACAGACTTCCTGCCTTCTCTCTTAACGATTTAAGGCTTTTTGCTTCTCAATTGCTCCCCGCTTCTCTCCTGTTAATAATGATCTTTTTTGCTGTAAATCGAGCGATTTTCTACATTAATGGTGTCAATAATGGCAACAACTGCCGCATCGCTGGGTCGTTTTTCACTTCCTTCAATTTTACGCGCTGCACTGCCACGACTGACGAGTACCCATTCACCGACTCCGGCTCCCACCGCATCAATCGCCACCTCATATCCATTGGTGATATCTTCTCCATTTTCATCAACAAATCGTAACAGGAGAAATTTTGAACCCTTTAAACTGGGTTCTTTCTGATTGCCGACAACGGTGCCAATCACTTTGGCAATTTGCATAATGAATGGGTTTGAGAAAGAATAAATGGGAATTTGGAGCGATTTATGAACGGATAAACGGTGAATTTACCCATCTTTAAATCGTCTGGAAATTAGGGACGGTTTGTGGGACGAATACCAGCAACCATTTCGCGGAATTGTTCCACCGCTTCGGTGTAGCGAATGGGTAAAACGTATTCTAAATTTTCGTGAGGACGGGCAATAATATGGGTAGATAAAACTTCTCCACCCTTGACTCGTTTGACAGATTCAACTCCGGCCGCAACGGAGGCTTGTACCTCGGAGACATCGCCCCGCACAATCACGGTAACACGACCACTGCCAATTTTTTCGTAACCGACTAAGGTGACACGGGCGGCTTTTACCATTGAGTCCGAGGCTTCAACAATAGCAGGAAAGCCTAAAGTTTCGATCATGCCAACTGCAATCGCCATTAAATTTGACTCCTAAAATCAATCTAAACGGTTAAGGAATAATACGGAATTCCGCCATACAACAGGGATAATTCCGATTTCAATTGAAATTGACTTTTGAAGCGTGAAATTGCTGTTTAGAACTTCTCCGCTCGTCAATTCCAAGTTATATTTTTTGAGTCTCTAGTAAGACCGGAATTGCTCCACCGCATCGGTATAGCGAATGGGTAAAACATATTCTAGGTTCTCATGGGGACGAGCAATAATATGGGTGGAAGTCACTTGACCGCCGTTGACTCGTTTGACGGATTCAATTCCCGCCGCCACGGAGGCTTGCACTTCGGATACATCTCCCCGCACGATTACGGTGACTCGGCCACTGCCAATTTTCTCATATCCGACTAGGGTGACACGAGCCGCTTTCACCATCGAGTCTGCGGCTTCAACGATCGCAGGAAATCCGATGGTTTCAATCATTCCAACAGCGATTGACATTGTTTAACTCCTAATCAATGAACAGACTAAACTACACTGTATTTTTAAGCAATAAGTGACTTCCCAACAGCTTAAACCGTCGGATTTCGGGCTACACTCGCCAATCGTAGTTCGCCTTTAAGTCAAATTTTACGGCTTCTTGATCCCTGGATTTTGCAATAGTTATATTTTCCTATTGCTAACCCCCATACCGTTAGCATGGAAAGGGAAATAAGCGTTGCTCTTGGGGAGCGAGAAGGTGGCGGTAGGCTCTACCGTACCTTAATTTTTTGTCAACTCCGGCTTTACATTACCTACAATTTTAATTTGCAGAAATAGTAACGAACCTCCTTCTCTAAGAATAGGAGAAGCGTGACACTCTTGACAATATTAATCTGGATTATATTTTCTCATTTTTAATATTATTTTTAGTGATAATGAATTTTGATGAAGTTTTGTTAGGTTTTTGAGAGTCAAAATCATGCTGAATTTATTTAGACTCTATTTTATAGAGCTAGAGTTTTTTAAGCTCTATAAAAATGTACAAAAAATCGATAGATCAAGGCTGAGAGCAAACCCAAAGGCGAAATCTTGGTATAGTAAATTGATAATTCATAAGAATTTTCTAATTTAACTTAAATGACAGATTTTCTCCTCCAGACCAGTTGGTGGATACCTTTGTATGGCTTATTTGGGGCAATCTTGACCTTACCTTGGTCAGCAGGACTGGTGCGACGAACTGGGCCAAGACCCGCCGCCTACTTTAATTTGTTAATGACGGTTTTGGCTTTTATACATGGTTCGGTGATTTTTCGTGCTACCTGGGATGAGCCCATTCAGCAAATTATTATCCATTGGGTACAAACCACCGATTTAGACCTGTCCTTAGCCCTAGAAATTTCCCCAGTGAGTTTAGGGTCAATGGAATTAATTACTAGCTTGAGTTTAATTGCTCAATGCTACGCCCTCGGATATATGGAAAAAGACTGGGCTCTGGCTCGGTTTTTTGGCCTGATGGGATTCTTTGAAGCGGCGATTAGTGGATTAGCGTTGAGTGATTCTTTATTACTCAGTTATATTCTCCTAGAGTTATTAACACTTTCTACCTATCTGCTTGTGGGCTTCTGGTATGCTCAACCGTTGGTAGTGACAGCTGCTAGAGATGCCTTTCTCACAAAACGGGTGGGGGATGTGTTGCTATTGATGGGGGTGGTTTATCTCTCGACAACGGCCGGAAGTTTGAGCTTTTCCGATTTGGAAACCTGGTCAGAAACGGCTTCCTTACCCCCGTTAACGGCTACCTTACTGGGTTTAGCGTTAATTGCGGGGCCGATTGGAAAATGTGCTCAATTTCCCTTGCATTTGTGGTTAGATGAAGCGATGGAAGGCCCAAACCCGGCCTCGATTCTGCGAAATTCGGTGGTGGTGGCTAGTGGAGCATTTGTTTTAATCAAACTGCAACCCGTTTTAGCATTATCTCCGATTGCCTCAACAACGTTGGTAGTTTTAGGCACGGTAACGGCCATTGGTGCTTCCCTGGTTTCGATTGCCCAAATTGATCTCAAACGCGCCTTATCCCATTCCACCAGTGCCTATTTAGGGTTGGTGTTTATTGCAGTCGGAGAAAGTCAAGTTGATATTGCCCTTTTATTATTGTTAACCCATGCGATCGCTAAATCTCTAATTTTCATGAGTGCGGGTTCGGTGATATTAACCACCAACACCCAGGATTTAACAGAGATGGGGGGGTTGTGGTCAAAAATGCCCGCCACGACAACGGCTTTTATTGTGGGTTCGGCGGGTTTAGTGGCGTTAATGCCCTTGGGAACGTTTTGGACGATGCGGCGTTGGGTAAATGGATTTTGGACAGTTCCCCTGTGGTTAATTTTAGTGTTGCTCTTGGTGAATTGTTTAACGGCGTTGAATTTAACGCGGATTTTTGGATTAGTGTTTGCCGGAAAATCGCAACAAAAAACCAGACGCGCCCCAGAAGTTGCATGGCTAATGGCAGTACCAATGGTTGCCATGATTATTGTTACCTTATTAGTGCCAATGATGTTACAACAATGGCAATTATTACTCAGTTGGAATGCGCCTTTATTTGAAGTTCCTGCTTCTGGATTTGCTGAAATTTTACGTCAAGCAACAGTTCCTTTACTGTTAATTTCTGGTTTAATTGGAGTGGCAATTGGAGGGGCTATTTATTTATATGGCATCGGTTCTAAACCGTTCAAATTACCCTGGAAAGGATTGCAAGATTTACTGGCTTACGATTTCTATATTGATCGAGTTTACAATCTCACAGTTGTTTTATTGATCAGTCGCATTTCCGCTTTGAGTGCTTGGATTGATCGCTATATTATTGACGGGATTGTTAATGTTTTTGGTTTAGCAACATTGTTTAGTGGAGAAGGCTTAAAATATAGCATTTCTGGACAATCCCAATTTTATCTGCTTACGATTGCTCTCGGAGTCGGAGGACTGATGGGACTGATGTTGTGGCTATTTTAATCAGTAATCAGTAAACAGTTATCAGTTATCAGTCAAGAAGTGAATAGTAGACAGTTTATTAACTGCTAACTCTTAACTCTTAACTCGTACAGACGCGCCATGGCAAGTCTCTACACTGATAACTGATAACTGATGACTGATGACTGATGACTGATAACTGATAACTGATAACTGATAACTGATAACTGATAACTGATTTATGCTTAGTGTATTAATTTGGGTTCCTTTGTTTGGTGCGGCTTTAATTGCCTTTTGGCCGAATATTTCAGGTAAAACGGCTCGTCAATTGTCATTGGTGATTGCTGGAGGGTTATTTTTATGGTCGTTAGTTTTAGCCGGATTATTTGATCCGAGTAATCCCTCCTTACAATTTAAAGAATATATTCCTTGGATTCAACCTTTGGGATTAAATTACTATTTAGGGGTTGATGGTTTATCATTACCTTTAGTAATTTTAAATGGTTTATTAATTACCATTGCGATCGCAAGTACGGATTTATTCATTAGTCGCCATCAACTTTATTATGCGTCTATATTGCTGATTGCGGCTGGAATTGCAGGAACATTTTTATCTCAACTATTATTGTTTCTGCTATTTTATGAAGTTGAACTGATTCCCCTCTATTTATTAATTGCGATTTGGGGAGGTAAACGCAAAGGTTATGCAGCCACTAAATTCTTACTGTATACCGCCGTTTCAGGCTTTTTAATTTTAGCTTCCTTTTTAGGGATTGTGTGGCTAACTCATACCCTAGATTTTGATTTAGATACCATTAGTGCAACGGCGTTAGGAGTTTCATCTTTACCCTTAACAACCCAACTAATTTTATTAGGAGGTCTTTTAATCGGATTTGGAATTAAAATTCCTTTGTTTCCCTTCCATACCTGGCTACCGGATGCTCACGTCGAAGCTTCAACCCCCGTTTCTATTCTCTTAGCCGGGGTTTTATTAAAGTTAGGAACCTACGGGTTATTACGGTTTGGTGTCGGCTTATTTCCTGATGCTTGGTTAGTAGTTTCTCCCTGGATAGCAAGTTGGGCTGTAGTTAGTGTTTTATATGGAGCTTTTTGTGCTATTTCTCAAAAAGATATGAAGAAAATAGTAGCCTATAGTTCTATTGCTCACATGGGATATATTTTGCTGGCTTTTGCTGCCGCTAACTCCACCAGTTTATTAGGTTCAGTAATGCAAATGGTCAGTCATGGTTTAATCTCAGGATTAATGTTTTTAACCGTTGGAGTTGTGTATCGAAAAGCCGGAAGTCGAGATTTAGATATTATTCAAGGTTTACTCAACCCAGAACGAGGTTTACCCTTAATTGGAACCATCATGATTATGGCAGTCATGGCGAGTGCAGGGATACCCGGTTTAGTCGGATTTGTGGCAGAATTTATTATATTTCGAGGCAGTATGGAAGTCTTTCCAGTCCAAACTTTATTGTGCATGATCGGAACCGGATTAACCTCCGTTTACTTCCTAATTATGATCAATAAAGCCTTTTTTGGTCGCCTCTCAGAATATGTGGTGAATTTGCCTCCTGTACAATGGCGCGATCGAATTCCTGCGATGGTTTTAGCCTTAATTATTGTATTGTTAGGAATTCAACCTAACTTTCTGGTGAGATTAACTGATGCGTCTACCACAGCATTAGCCCATACTCAACCCTTATTTGCTAACCATCTCGCGGAAAAAGTTTGAATTTGTTGATAGAGTGGGTCTAAATAATTGAGTGAAAAATTAAACCCACTTTATCACTTTTCCAGAGATAAATTTTAATTAAACCTTTAAACAAAATGACCCTTACCGATTTTAATGCCATGTCTAAACATCCTCTGTCTGAATATATTCATCGCCTAGAGTCCGGTGAAGCATTATTACCAGATTATCCTGAAAATTTGGTTGAAGTTGTTGGGGTTTTAAAAAGTTATGGCATTGTTTTGGATGCCTATTCTAAAAATTTAATTTATATTGCAGATCAACAGTTTTTAGAATTATTTCCCTTTTTTAAATATTTCAACGGAGAGGTAAACATCAAAAAAATATTGCAATATTTGTGGCATGATCGAATTAATTTTGAATATGCCGAATATTGTATGAAAACCATGTTTTGGCATGGGGGCGGAAAATTAGATCAATATTTAGATTCTCCTGAATTTGTGCAATTAGCCACCGCCGCAATTCAAGCCAAAATTAAGGGAAATCTGATCATTCAACCCTTACACCAACTTTTCCCAGAATTTCTACTCGAACAAATTCGACAACTTGCCTATTATAGTGGATTAGGTCAATTTTGGCGAGTGATGAGTGATATGTTTATTTCCCTTTCTGACCGTTATGATCGAGGAGAAATTAAATCTATTCCTGAAGTGGTCAATCATATTTTATTAGCATTAGTAGAAGCTGCTAATAAACCCATTACCTATAGTGTCAAAATCAATAATAAAGTTTATGATATCCTACCAAAATCTGCCGGATTAACCTTTTTAATGGATACCGCAGTTCCCTACGTTGAAGCGGTTTTCTTTCGGGGAACTCCCTTTCCTGGAACAGTTTCTTATAATGCTCAAGCCCATCAAATTCCCAGAGAACAAAAAGACTTTGCCTATGGTGCATTATACGCCGATCCTCTACCTATTGGAGGTTCAGGCATTCCCCCAACTCAATTAATGCAGGATATGCGTCATTTTCTTCCTGATTATTTACATAATATTTATCAAAATAGTTGTCGAGGAGAAGACGATTTACGGGTGCAGATTTGCCAAAGTTTTCAAAAGTCAATGTTCTGTGTGACAACGGCTGCTATTTTGGGATTAGCACCCCATTCTATTAATACTAATGATCCCGAACAAAAACAAGCTAATCGGATCTATTTTGAAAATTGGATGGATCGATTTTTAAACTCCCGTTTAGGGGAAGTTAATAAACCCACATTCAGGGAATATAAGCTATTTCCTGAACGTTAAAAGACACTTTAAAAGAGCGAGGATTGTCAAATGTCAGCAACACCCGAAAGCTTACAAAAATTTATTGATTTCTGTAAAGAACATATCACAGGACAAGAAATAAAAGAAGCACAAACTTTTTTAGATCGTTTTTTTAAAGCCTTCGGTTATGAGGGTGCTTTAGAAGCGGGAGCAAAATATGAGGAAGCGATCAAAAAAGGGAGTCAAAAAGGTAAAACTGGTTTTGCTGATTTAATTTGGAAACCTAAAGTTTTAATTGAGATGAAACAACGGGGTGAGGATCTTAATAAACATTATGCCCAAGCTTTTGCTTATTGGCAACGTTTAGTACCTAATCGCCCTCGTTATGTGATTCTTTGTAATTTTGATGAATTTTGGATTTTTGATTTTGATAATCAATTAGATGAACCTGTTGATAAAGTCGCTCTTATTAACTTAGTAGAAAGAGCGAGTGCTTTTGCTTTTATGGAGTTGGGAAATCGGACTCCTGTTTTTAGAAATAATCAAGTAGAAATTACTGAAATTGCGGCGCGAAGAATGGGGGAATTATTTACAATTTTACAGCAAAGATTATCAAAACAAACCAATTATGAATTAATCGCTCAACGTTTTATTTTACAATGTGTGTTAGCCATGTTTGCCGAAGATCGGGGATTATTACCTCAAGATTTATTTATTGCTTGTGTACAAGATTGTCTCCAAAATAAACTAAGCTCTTATGATATCATTGGGGGATTATTTAGAGAAATGAATCAAACCGGAATTACTTCGGATGGGCGTTATCAGGGTGTGGATTATTTTAATGGTGGACTATTTTCTACGATTTATCCAATTGATTTAACCGAGAAAGAATTAGAATTTTTAGATGTGGCTGGTAGACAGGATTGGAGCAAAGTTAGACCCGCTATTTTTGGGAATATTTTTGAAGGCTCGGTTAATAAAAAAGACCGTCATTCCTACGGGATTCATTATACTTCAGAAAGTGACATAATGAACATTGTTCGCCCTACTATTAGTCAGTATTGGGAGGAGCGTATTGAGGAAGCAAATACTCTCAAGAAATTGTATCAATTACAGTTAGATTTACTAAATTATAAAGTATTAGATCCAGCTTGCGGGAGTGGAAATTTTCTTTATATTGCTTATCAGGAATTAAAACGCATTGAGCAGCTTTTAATTCATAAAATTATGAGTAAAAAAACCACCAATATTGATCAATTACAGATCAGTTTTGTTACTCCCCATCAGTTTTATGGAATGGATCTTAATCCTTTTGCGGTGGAGTTAGCAAGAGTTACTTTAATGATAGCGCGTAAGGTGGCAATTGATAAATTTAATTTAACTGAACCTGCTTTACCTTTAGATACTTTGGATGATAATATTGTCTGTAAAGATGCTCTTTTTAGTGATTGGGTGAAGGCTGATGCTATTATTGGCAATCCTCCCTTTTTAGGGGGTAAACATATTCGTTTAAATTTAGGAGATGATTATGTTGATCGCCTGTTTGAAAAATATCCTAAAGATGTGGATTTTTGCAGTTATTGGTTTAGATTAGCCCATGATCATATTGATAATAATGGGAGAGTGGGTTTAGTTGCTACTAATTCGATTAGTCAGGGGAAAAGTCGCAAGGTTTCTTTAGATTATATCAAAGAAAATGGGGGTTATATTCACGAAGCAATTTCAACTCAGGAATGGTCTGGTGAAGCGAAAGTTCATGTTAGTATTGTGAATTGGTGTAAAATCAAACATGATACTTATTTTTTAGATCATCAACCTGTTAGTTTTATTAATTCTTCTCTGACTTCTTTAACTGATGTAACGCAAGCTAAAACTTTAAACGCTAATGTTAATATGTGTTTTCAAGGTGTAATTCCTATAGGTATGGGCTTTATTATTACAGAAGACGAGGTTAAGGAATGGATTAAAAAAGATGCTAAAAATCAAGAAGTATTAAAATTATTTTCAATGGGTGCTAATTTAGCTAAATATCCTCATAGAAAACCGGAGAGATGGATTATTGATTTTAATGATTTGAGTTTAGAAGATGCTAGTGATTATGAATTACCTTTTAATCATGTTAAAATTAATGTTAAACCAGAAAGAGAAACAAATAGAGCTAAAAGAGCAAGAGATTATTGGTGGCAATTATTTGCTACTCGTCCAGCAATGAGACAAGCTATTTCTAATTTATCTTATTGTTTTGCTGTACCAGAAGTTTCTAAATGGGCTATTTTTATTCCTATTTCTACAGAATGGTTATCTGGTAATAAAACAAAAGTTGTTGCTACAGAAGATTATTATATATTAGGAATATTATTATCTAAAGTTCATCGTATTTGGATGCACGCTCAAAAATCAACTTTAAAAGCTGATATAGCTTACACTCATAATACTTGTTTTGAAACTTTCCCTTTTCCTCAAAATCCTAGTCAAACCGATGTTAAAAAAATCAGGGAGACTGTGATTAAACTCCATGAATATCGGACAGAACAGATGGAGAAAAAACAATGGGGAATCACCCAATTATACAACAAATTTTTTACTGAGCCTAGCAGTCAACTGTATAAACTCCATCAACAATTAGATAAATTAGCAATGGAGGCTTATGAATTTAATCCCGATGATGATATTTTAGAGAAATTATTAAAACTCAACCTAGAGTTAGCCGAAAAAGAGCAAAGAGGGGAAAAAATAGTCGGTTGTTGGGATATTTATCAATAATATTTGACACTAGAAACCCGGTTTCTTGGATGATTTTTTAAGAAACCCGGTTTCTGAACCCCACGCGACTATATCTAGTTGTTATAATAGATAAACCTGAGCATTAAAATCGCAAATGTATGACAGCAAAAATAAACATCAGCAACTTGGGTAATTCCTTAGCTTTGCCAATACCGGACTATATTGTAAAATTTTTCAATCTTAAAGCAGATGATTCAGTAATTTGCAGTATAGAAAATGGAAAAATAGTCATAGAACCTGTATATCAGAAAGTTTCCAAATATACCCTAGATGAATTATTAGCAGGCGAAATAGAACCCGGCGAAGAAATCTCTTGGGGAAAACCAGAAGGAGAAGAATTTTGGTAAATTATATCCCCGAACGAGGTCATTTCATTCGCCTCAATTTCGATCCTCAAGCGGGACACGAACAAATGGGGACTAGACCTGCACTGGTTGTGAGTCAAACTAAATTTAACCAAAAAATGGGGTTTGTGTTTGTCTGTCCGATTAGTACAACACAACGCAAAAATCCGTTTTATGTTCCCATTCCCGAAGGTGAATTAGTGACAGGTGTAATTATGACAGATCAACTGCGTTCTTTAGATTATCGCTCAAGGCAAGCAAGTTTGATTGGTGAATGTCCAGAAGATTTAGTTAAGGAAGTATTGAAGCGAATTGAACCTATCTTGTTTGAAAATATGACTGTTGACAAAGATTAGAAACCGGGTTTCTGCAATCACTTTTGTTTCCCAGCAGGGATTGATTGAGAAACCCGGTTTCTGATTCCCACTACAAGTCCCAGTCATAATCTGGTTTGTGATCGAGTATGTTTATTGCTATTTAATCTAACTTATTTCATGTTATCATAAAATCACTTGAGAGCAGAAGGAAATGACCATGCAAACCCAAGAAAAACCAGCGATCGAAAAGCTACCACAAACAGAGAAACGCTATTACACGCCAGAGGAATATCTGGCATTAGAAGAAACTGCGATCGACAAAAGTGAATACCATAATGGGGAGATAGTAACAATGACAGGCGGAACAACTAACCACAACAGCATCATCATTAACTTGATTGCTAACTTGAAATTTGGCTTACGAGGCAAAGATTACAGATTATTTACTAGCGACGTGCGCCTGTGGATACCTCTAACTCGCCGTTATGTCTATCCCGATATCATGGTGATTCAAGGAGAACCAATCTATCAAGAAAATAACCAAACAGTTGTAACAAATCCTCTGGTAATTATTGAGGTTTTATCTAATTCAACTAAAGACTATGATCGAGGAGGTAAATTTCTCGCCTATCGCTCAATTCCTGAATTTAAAGAATACATTTTAATTGATCAATATAGCTATCATATTGAACAATTTGCTAAAAATTCTAATGGAAAATGGGTATTAACAGAGTATGATTTAGAAGAATCTATATTAACCCTAGAATCCGTAGAATTTCAAATGCCATTGAAAGATATTTACGAGCGAATTAATTTTGAAGTTAAAAATGAAGAAGGGAACGAACCAACAACTTAATTTCAAGTTAATTCTATATAATAATAAAAAAAACGAGTGTCACAAAAGTTTTAGGTAGTATGACCCAAACCTTTCCCATCGAGCGCACGATTAAAACATTCAGTCAACTACAAACCCAATTCAACCTCCAACGGAATACAGATGACCAATTTTTTACTGAATGGTTAAACCCTGACAGCGAAATAACAGAAAAGGAACAAAAAGCCCTTGATGCTATTCAGAAAAAATACTTTTATCAACTGTCTGATGGTCAACAGGGAGAAGAAACGATTAAATTAATTGTTCTCTCTCCATTACTTGATTTAGCTGGTTTTTTTGACCCTCCATTTAGGTTTAAAACTGAAACAACTGTGCAAATTACAGCAGAAAGTGAGGATGTAATTTATCGAGGACGAATTGATGCACTTGTTCTCCTAGAAACCCTGTGGGTTGTGGTCATAGAATCTAAAGAAACGAGTTTTTCTTTAGAACTTGCTTTACCACAAACCTTAGCTTATATGCTAACTAATACCCATCCAGAACGACCTGTTTTCGGAATGGTAACAAATGGCGGAAATTTTATCTTTGTCAAACTGAACAATCAAGAATTTCCTCGATATGAATTATCTAATATATTTTCCTTGCTTCCGCGTCGCAATCAACTGTATGATGTGTTGTTAATTCTCAAATGTCTAGGACGAATGGTGCTTCAATTAGCATCCCATAGCTAAACTGTAGGCTGTGTAAACTGCATTCCACGCACCTAACCTATAATTTAATCTGTTAACTTTATTCACCCAAATATGAAATCTTCTCGACTCCAAAAACTGATAGACTATCTGCGTCCCCATTGGAAAGCTGCAACATTAGGAATTGTGGCGTTATTCATCGTTAATGCTGTGGGGGTTTATATTCCGATTTTAATTCGGGATGTAGTTGATGAACTGCAAGTGGCGATTCAGTTTAATACCGTACAGACTCAAGTATTTTGGATTTTTATTTTAGCCTCGATTATGTGGGTAATTCGGATGATTTCCCGCATTATTATTTTTGGTGTGGGTCGTCAAGTTGAATTTGACTTAAAACAAACGATTTTTAATCATTTATTAACCCTAGAACCCTCCTATTTCTCAGAAAGTACCGTTGGAGATTTAATTAATCGGTCTACCAGCGATGTTGATAATATTCGCCGTTTATTAGGGTTTGCAGTTCTCAGTATTGCGAATACGATATTTGCTTATGGGTTAACGCTTCCAGTGATGTTAGCCATTAACTTTCGCCTGACTTTATTATCAATTTCGGTTTATCCGTTCATGTTGATTTTAGTGCAGGTGTTTAGTGGAAAACTCCGAGATCAACAAACGAATGTTCAGAACAAGCTCTCGAACATCAGTGATTTGATTCAGGAGGATATGAGTGGGATTTCTTTAATTAAAATTTATGCTCAAGAAGAAAATGAACGAAAAGCCTTTGCAGAGAATAATCAAGAATTATTTGAGGCAAATTTAGAGTTAGCCAAAACCCGAACTTTTTTGTTTCCAATATTAGGAGGAATCGCTAGTTTAAGCTTTTTAATTTTATTGGCGATTGGAGATGAATCGATCACCAATGGAGAACTCAGTATTGGTGATTTTGTCGCCTTAATTCTCTATGTAGAACGCTTAGTTTTCCCGACGGCTTTATTAGGATTTACAATTACAGCCTATCAACGGGGAGAAGTCAGTATTGATCGAGTTGAAGCCATTTTAAGTGTTGAACCTCGGATTAAAGATCCCTTAGAACCCTTACCGTTACCGACTCCGGTTAAAGGCTGGTTAAGTGCATTTCACCTAAATTATACCTATCCTAGAAGCAAAATTCCGGCTTTAAATGATGTTAATTTTCTGATTCAACCGGGGGAAACTGTTGCGATTGTTGGCCCTATTGGTTCAGGAAAAACGACCTTAGCTAATGCCATTCCTCGGTTATTAGATATTAAGATGGATCAGTTATTTGTAGATGGTCAGGATATTACTCAGTTAACTTTATCGAATTTAAGAAGTGCGATCGCCTATGTTCCCCAGGAAAGCTTTTTATTTAGTACCACTATTAATAATAATATTGCCTATGTTAACCCCCTAGCCGAACAATCAGAAATTGAAAAAGTTGCTAAAATGGCTAAAATTCATGAAGAAATTTTGAATTTCCCGAAACAATATGAAACCCTGGTTGGAGAACGAGGAATTCAATTATCTGGCGGACAACGACAACGAACAGCCTTAGCAAGAGCGTTATTAGTGAATGCGCCGATTTTAATTTTAGATGATGCTCTTTCGAGTGTGGATAACCAAACAGCGACAGAAATTTTAGAGAATTTAAAAGTTGGGGTACAACGCAAAACCGTTGTATTTATTTCTCATCAAATGTCTGCGGCTGCCATGGCTGATCGGATTTTTGTGATGGATAAAGGATATATTATTCAAACGGGAACCCATGCTGAATTAGTCGCACTCAAAGGACTATATCAAACCCTTTGGAATCAACATAAATTAGAGGAATTATTGGTTTAATTTAATCCTAAATTAATGGTTAATTGAATTTTTGGTTTGGGGTTGGGCGGGTTTATTAAGATTATTTGTTAATCTTAAATATGATTTCAGAACCCGCCCCAACGGGTTAATTACGCCGACTCATGTTGTAAATGCCAAGCAGGATGCCAGAGGACTTCTGCTGTGGAACGTTTTTCTACCATTTCTTGGGTAATCACACAGTGAACAACATCTTTTCTGGAGGGAATCTCATACATGACTTCTAACATTAATTCCTCCAGAATTCCGCGTAATGCTCTCGCTCCTGTTTTGCGACGGAAGGCTTCTTTAGCAATAGCACTTAGTGCTTCCGGTTCAAATTCTAAACGCACATTATCCATGCGTAATAACTTTTTATATTGTTTGACTAAAGCATTGCTAGGTTCGGTAAGAATTTGCATCAAAGTGCCTTCATCCAACGGAGAAACGCGAGTTAAAACTGGAAGTCGGCCAATAAATTCTGGAATTAATCCAAATCTGACTAAATCTTCAGGTTGAACATGATACAAAATATCATCGGACAGGAGGGGAGAAACCGCCGTTTTATTGTTTTCTCCCGACTGAATAAAACCGAGGGATTTTTTACCTAAGCGTTGTTCAATTAGTTTTTCTAAACCAACGAAAGCCCCCCCACAAACAAATAAAATTTTGCTGGTGTCAATTTGGATAAAATCTTGATAGGGATGCTTTCTTCCACCTTGAGGGGGAACATTAACCACCGTTCCTTCTAACATTTTTAACAGCGCTTGTTGTACCCCTTCCCCAGACACATCTCGTGTAATCGAGGTATTTTCACTTTTGCGGGCTATTTTATCAATTTCATCAATATAAATAATCCCCCGTTGCGCGGCTTCAATATCAAAATCGGCAACCTGTAACAACCGCAATAGAATATTTTCGACATCATCCCCAACATAACCCGCTTCCGTTAAAGTTGTAGCATCGGCAACGGCAAAGGGAACATCTAATAATTTGGCTAAAGATTGAGCCAGTAAGGTTTTGCCACAGCCCGTTGGCCCCATTAACAGAATATTGGCTTTCTGTAATTCTACCGGATCATCGGTTGCTGAATCAGAACTTTTCAACTTTTCTACACTTAAGCGTTTATAGTGGTTATAAACTGCAACCGATAGAACTTTTTTTGCCCCATCTTGACCAATAACATGATCATCTAAATAGTTTTTAATTTCGATGGGTTTAGGAATTGAAGTCAGAGAAAATCCTTTATTTGCAGACTGTTTTGAAGAACGTGCGTCTGACTGACCGCCGACTGAAGCCGTTGCTTTATTTCGGTCAGAAAATTCTTCTTCTAAAATTTCGTTACAAAGTTCAACGCATTCATCGCAGATATAAACACCGGGGCCTGCAATTAATTTGCGAACTTGCTCTTGAGATTTACCGCAGAACGAACATCGTAAGTGAGAGTCATATCTGGACATATTGAATTAATCTTTAATTAATTGCTGGTGGCTTTTCCCTAAATAGGGGAGATCGATTGAATTGGTTCGCTGCTTGGACTGGGATGCGTTTCCTTTGGGGAACATCCAGAGCAAGATCAATCCAATACTCTCTCCCTTTAAACTAACACTGAATGAGGAAAACGTGGGAATTTCAGGTTATTCTTTATTTTTCCGAGATTAAGGAGATGGAAGTCGGTAGATAAACGGTAAACGTAGAACCCACTCCCAGCTTGCTAGAAACTTTGATTTGTCCTCCCATCATTTTGCAGTAATGGTGAGTTACGGTTAAGCCTAAACCTGTACCGCCATATTGACGCGAGCAGGAACTATCGGCTTGGGTAAAGGCTTCAAATAAACTTTGCTGTTGTTCTAGGGAAATCCCAATTCCGGTGTCTTTAATTTGAAAACAAATCCAGTCTAAGTCTCGATTCCGTTCTCGGTTCACTGTCAGGGTAATTCGACCTTTTTGCGTGAATTTTAAAGCATTACTCAGCAAATTGTAAAAAATTTGTCGGATTTTAGTAATATCTCCCTCCATGAGATCTAAATTGTTTTTACAACAAATTTCCACCGTGTTCTGATTTTGCTCCGCAAGGGGTTCTAAGGATGTGACAACTTCATGAATTAAACTGGCGATTTCAAAAGTTTCCAAATCCAAAGGCATCTGTCCCGCTTCAACTTTACATAAATCCAAAATTTCATTAATCATGGTGAGTAAATTGGAACCTGACTGACGAATTTTTTGGATATCAGGTAATAAGTCATTAATTTCACGATCTACAACTTCTTCGAGTAACAAATCACTAAAACCAATAATGGCGTGTAACGGTGTTCGTAACTCATGACTCATATTCGCTAAAAACGTACTTTTGGCTTGAGAAGCCGTTTGAGCTTGATCTAAAGCCGTTTGTAAAATAGCTTCCACTTTCAACCGTTCTACCATTTCAGTTCGTAATTGTTGAACGGCTTCTTGTAATTCTATTGTGCGTTTTTTAACTCTAATTTCAAGTTCATCCTTGACCTGAGCTACTGCTTGTTCGGCTTTTCGTCGTTCAAACCGTTCAATAGCTAAAGCAACTAAATTCGCTAAGGAATCAATAAATGTCCGATCTTCAAGACTACATACCTGCTGATTAGTGGGATATTCTACACAAATAAACCCAATAATTTTTCCTTCTAACCAAATCGGCACATCTAAGCGGTTATTGTGGGAGGTTGGAAGATGATGCAGTAGAAATTTGGCAGGTAAAAAGTCGGCAGATAAGGATAAATATTCTGTTGATAAATCCAGGGGAAACAAACTAGAGTTTGCAAAGGGAGATAGTTTAGAATTCAACCGAGTAGAGCCAGGGGAAAGACGGTGTTCCATCAGGGATGATTCTTCGAGGGAATGGTGATGGCTTTGACGTTCATACAAGTCTAAACAGATCCATTCTAAAGCATTTTGTTTGACCCAAACTTCATCTCCAAAAGCAGGACTTAACTCAGAAGATTGTTCTATATCTAATATAGAATAACGAATGCCACTGTGTAGCCAAACACTGACTCGATCCACTTCTAAAGTTTCGGTGGCGGTTTCTGTAATTTGGCGAATTGCAACATCTAAATGATCACAATTGCGAGTTTGTTCTCGGCTTAAATCCCGTAGGGCAATATTCTGACGATACAGACGTTCTGTACTGGATTGTAAAGCTTGTTCAGCTTTTTTTCGCTCCGTAATATTATGGAAAATCGAGAGAATAGCTCGTTCTCCTTGAAATAGTAAAACTTGGAAAGAACCCATTACCCAAAATGGCGTACCATCAGTTTTTTTGACTTGCAGTTCATAGTTATGAACATAGCCTTCGGCTTGGATTTTTTCAATTAATTTTTGTCGATCTAAAGGAATGGGGTAAAAGTCAAGGGTTTTGATTGTTTTGATTTGATTGAGCGAAAAGTTAAATAAATCACTGGACATCGCATTCGCATATAATACTAAGCCATCGGATAAACGGCTAATAATGATCGGAATGGGAGTCGCTTCGGCGATCGCTTCAAAAATTTCTCGTCGTTCAATCGGGGTTTCGGGAATATCCACAGGATGGGATGACTTATTTTTTTGTTTGTCGTGCCAAACTTTAAGGTCAATTGTTGTATTTTTCCAAGTTTCAACTTCTGGAAATAGGGAGTTAGCTTGACCCGCAAAGGATTCCTGAGAAAGTTTTTCTTCTAGCATCATTCAAGAGTTTCAAGGTTGAATTGGGGGTTTAAAAAAAGACTCATGAACTGGTATTTTGCTGACCGCTAGTAGGAAGAAATTCACCCGTAACTAGCTGAGTAGCATGAATCTAATATCCTCTGGGTTCTGCCAAATCTGATCGGGGAGGAGAAAGTAACCTGTACTTGAGGCAGAATACTACCCACCCACCACAGAAAAGTAATTCGGGGCTAACCTTCTGAATAAAAGCTAGACCGCTATTATGCCAATACCCATGAATTTGAGGGTGGAGTCAGCTTGTATCACCACCCACATTTTCCCTGCACCCTGGATGACTTTGATGATTGCGAATAGTTTAGAACAGGATAGCCTAATTTGGGTAAAAAGATAGTGATTTTATGGGAAAAGTTGAAATAGATGATAACAAACGTGATTAAACCCTAGATGAGTTGAAAATAAAAAATTTCTTATTAGCAGTTAGAAGCAGGATAGAAAGATCTTTCTCGAATTCCCAAGCTGTGGGATATTGATTCTTGCACTCTCTTGGATTAGATGTTTGCTGTGTCGTTAACATACGCACTGGTTCATGAATGGTTAACACCCCTGGCGACAGGAGGTTCAGAACTCGTTGTTCAGGAAATTCTCAACCATATTGAGGCGGATGTTTACGCGCTGATTGATTTTGAATCCACGAACCCTGACAGCTATTTGTATCAACGCTCCATTGGCACAACATTTCTGCAACAGTTTCCCCAGGCTCGCTCTGGGGTGCAGAAATATTTGCCCTTACTGCCTTTAGCCATTGAACAACTCGATGTCCGAGCTTATGATGTGATTCTCTCCTCCTCCCATGCTGTCGCTAAGGGAGTTCTCACCAGTCCCCATCAACTGCATCTCTGTTACTGCCATACCCCCATGCGCTACGCCTGGGATTTAACCTTTGACTATCTCAACAGCAGTTTAGCCGGAAAGGGGCTGCAAGGGGTGTTTACGCGCTATCTGTTGCATCGTTTGCGGCAATGGGATGTGGTCTCGGCGAACCGGGTTGATTATTTTATTGCCAATTCTAAACATACGGCTCGACGGATTTGGCGGTGTTATCGTCGGCCAGCAACGGTAATTTATCCCCCGGTGCAAGTGGAGCGGTTTGGCTTTGAGCCGCAAAAACAAGATTTTTACTTAACCGTTTGTCGTTTAGTCAGTTATAAAAAAATCTCCTTGATTGTGCAAGCCTTCAATCGCCTCGGATACCCGTTAGTGGTGATTGGTACAGGTGCCGAATTAAAGGCAATTCAAGAGATGGCAAAACCCAATGTTCAGGTCTTAGGGTGGCAACCCAATGACGTAGTAGACCAGTATATGCGGGATGCTAAAGCCTTTGTTTATGCCTCCTGTGAGGATTTTGGCATGGCGTTAGTGGAAGCTCAAGCCTGTGGGACTCCGGTAATTGCCTATGGTGCGGGAGGCGCTTTAGAAACGGTGCGAGATCTGCGACAATATCCAGATTCGGCAACGGGTTTACTCTTTTCCTCCCAAACCGAGGAGGCATTAGTGGAGACGGTAGAAGCGTTTGAGCAGTCTACGGACAAGTTCAATCCCGATATGGCTCGATTAAACGCCTCTGGGTTTAACCCGAAACAGTTCCAAGAACATTACTTGGGATTCGTGGAGCATTGCTTGCAACAATTTCAATCGGGAAATATCAGCTAAAATGCCAATTAATTTCAGATTTTGAAAATAGGTTCCTGATCGCAGAAGGTTGAAAACCAAGGCATACTTCTAACAGTGGTTTATAACTTGGGCTATATTTCCCTTCTCCACAGGAGGTTTCCCCTTCTGTCAAGAACGATTTTCTATCCGAATTTTGACGAACTAAAGCCGAATTACCTATATTGGGTGTCTTGAGGCTTTATGATCAGGACTGTGTGTGGTGTGAATTGAAGGAGTAAGATGACTGCCAATAGCCAACTCATCTTTGGTAAGGGACTTCGGCGTGGGTTCACAAGGCGGGGGGTTCTGCCCTTGGCCTATCGAGCAATGCCTCGACCCCTCTCTCGACAGCGTTTAGACGAGGAATTTTTTAAGCGATTATTTGATATTGCCTTCTCTCTATCTGTTCTGGTTTTGTTCGCTCCGGTTTACTTAATTTTGGCTCTGCTGATTGCCTTAAGCTCTCCAGGGTCAGTTTTTTATGTACAGGAACGAGTCGGAAAGAACCGGAAGCTGTTCGGATGTATTAAATTCAGAACGATGGTGAGTAATGCCGATGAAATATTAGCGCAAATGATGGAAACTTCTCCCCATTTACGAGAAGAATTTCAGAATAATTTCAAACTCAAACATGATCCTAGAATTACTTGGATAGGTCGGTTTTTACGGGTGACAAGTTTAGATGAATTTCCCCAATTTTGGAATGTTTTAATGGGAGACATGAGTGTAGTTGGCCCTAGACCTTTAGTGGTCGAAGAACTACATAAATATGGTCGTCACATGGATAAAATCCTAACCATTAGACCTGGGATTACTGGACTGTGGCAAGTTTCAGGACGTAATGATATTCCCTATCCTCGTCGAGTTCAGATGGATTTATACTATGTCACCTTTAAGAATTTTTCGACAGATTTGGGAATTGTCATTAAAACTATTGGTGTTGTCATTTTTCCTAAAAATAATGGAGCTTATTAGTTCAAGATAAAAAATACAAGGTTCATCAATAAATTGAACCTAATTTTATTTTTCTTGAACCCAAAAATTGAAAATTTAATTTATCCCCAAACCTTTTTAATTAATAGGTCTGGGGTTTTATTTTGAGTTAATTCAAGGGAACAGGGAACAGGAGGGAATAGGGAATAGGGAATAGGGAATAGGGAATAGGGAATAGGGAATAGGGAATAGAAAAAAGTTATTAGCCACCCGATCAAGTATTTGTAGCAAACATTAAAGGATGGAATATCAGTTGGGGGAGAAGTCAAAAGCTGTGTGTCAGGTGCTGGTAGAATTGAGTACGAGTTGTACTCAGCCAGTTTGGGTTAACTTAGTGTTGTTCCGACATAATTTATCAGAGGTAATGTATGTCAAGTATTCGGAAAATTGAAAGTAATCCAGGTGACACTTGGGATGATTTGAGTTGGACAGATATGAATGATGTTGAGCAAGCTTTGTGGGTCACTTTAGGCTGGAATGAAGCTAGTTGGGAAGAAGACTCTGACGCTCCTGATTCTGATGATAAATATTGGGATGAATTAACTGAAAAGGAACGTGATGCAGCAACAAAACTCGGTTATAACCAATCTTATTGGGATGAGGATTAAGGTCAAAATAAAGTCCCCATTTGTATTATTAATCAAATAGTTTATATGGTGCGTAAGGCGCAATTAATTGATGGGTAAATCCAATCATTAACAATTTGCTCCTCGCACTTTTTTTGATCAATAAAAGTTTGAGTACGCTTTTTAATCGGTTATAATGTTATTGTATAATTTTAACATTATAGTAAGTAAGCCCTTGACTCAAAATCCAGACTATGAAACTGAAAGATCTGCCTTAATTGCAGAACTTCAAGCCAGAGGAATCAAGCATAATCCTGAAAAGATTGTGCGAATTGCTAGATGTGCGGATGATAGAATTGTATTCTTAGAAACGGGAGATGAAAACCGAGGTTTACAGCATATTTTAGCGAAAGCCGATCAATTTGCTAGAATAGGAATCAATGTAGATGAAATTGTTGATGTTGTTATGGGAGCAATTACCAGAGGAAGCATTGTTAGTTCCCAAGGTAGAGACACAGTTAACCCCCGTCCAGTTTATAAATTTCTTTATAAGGGTGAGATCAAATATATTGCAGTTACAATAGGCAACAATGGGTATATTGTAGGGGCAAATCCGAGAACAAAACTCAAATAATCTTTATAGAGGTTCAATTATATGCCTATAAAAATTAGACTAATGACAGATTATGGATGTTATCCTTTATGGTGGGATGAACCTGATCAAGTGGGTGATTTAGAGCCAGAATCTTTGCCTTTAACTCAAGAAACTATTCAACGTTTGTATCATTGGGCTGATGCTTTTGAAGCACGATTAAACTTGGCTGATCCTTCTGATTCTCCTGAAATTACACCGGAAGAAGTAGAACGTTTTGAATGGGAAGGGTTGAGTTTATGGAAACAGTTAAATCAGGAATTAGCAGCTAATTATGAAGTAGTTTATTTTAGTAGTCATTTCCATCAAATTTTTACTGATTCGGATAAATTAGAGGAAAAATTAAAGCTAAATCTGATGAAATTTAATCGAATTTCTTGGGAAGATGCTAGGGAAAATATATCTCAATTGTTTGACCAAGTTGTGGCGAATCGAGATATTATTGTTATTAATCGTCCCGAAGGGGAAAGTGTGGTTTTAATAGCGATAGAGGAATTGAATCATTTAATAGCAACTGCTCATTTAAAAAATGAAAAAGAAACGATTGGAAAAAAAAATTATTAGAGACGAGTTACTTCCAGAATATCATTTGAATTATCAAAAAGCTCGTCCTAATCGTTTTATTAAGCAAACAACTGAATCATCAATTACAATCATATTAGATTCTGATGTTGCTGAAGTCTTTAAAACATCAGAAGTTTTTAATAATGCCTTACGTTACTTACTTTCTGCTATTTTTGAAAAAAATTCGTAGGGTGCGTAAGGCGAAGCCGCACGCACCGACTTTGATTGATTAATAAACTTTTGGTGCGTGCGCTGTGCTTACGCACCCTACGAATTTACGCTCCTTACTCTCTGCTATTCCTCAAAAAAATTAGTAGGGTGCTTACGCACCCGATGGGAATTAATATTGAGGACGAATTACATCAAACGTTGAGGTTTATAGGTGAATTTGGGTAAACTTTTCAACAAGGGAAGACTACACAGTAATTTGTTAAAAATTGTTAAATCATGCTTTTCAACTGCATGGATCAAATCCTGCCGAAATAGATTTGCAAACCCTTCTGGAACTATTGGCCAATAGTATCCGACTAGATCACCATACTCATTGACAGACTCAACTTCAAATTCTGAGTCGTAACATTCCTTAAAAACGTTATTGGCACATTTCAAAATTAGGTAATCTAATTTGGGATCAATCGTAAGAAGTTCCTTAATAATCTCACTCAGGGATGGGACTTCTTTCCCGTCTAAAACCGACAGATCAAAGGGACAGTCAATTGCTTTCCTGATTTTTTGCTCCACACTTTCAGCTAATTTTTTCGTTAACCATTTGATAAAAATTTGCCCACGCAAAGATGATATCTCCAAATTCCAGCAAGCTTCTAATAATTCGATAGGGTGTGCAGACATATAGGACTTCGCCACGGTTGAATTTAATTCAATATTAAGCCCTACCATTGCGTCGTCTATTAAGTCCAAGGTTTCTTTCTTTGTTCTCTTTACCATTGGCTCATACCACTTGTCTGACCGAATTAAGTGGGGGATAAGATTATCCACCTTTTCAAATGTTGGGGGATCACATTTTTCTGCCACCGTTTCGAGACGGGTCTGCATTTTAGGACAATATGTCATATTGATTCTTTATATTAGTAATTTGGCCGGCTAACAACCTGGGTGTCAACTGAACCTTGAAAGTCAGTTGACATTCAGTGGTTGAATGCCTTGATTATATGGTAGCGATTTTTTTGGGGAATTGTCGAATTTCTGAAAAATTTTGATTTATTCAGCAGACGACAAGATTCTCAAACCCATATTCAGAAAGGCTTAGAGACCAATAATGTATTCATCAAAAGATAGGCAGGAGTGGGAAAAATCCTAAGCTGCTACTCACCAAAATTTACTGTTGAGATTGTTTATGGAGGTGTGGCGTGAGTGGGGGGAATCGGGCTGTATTAAATTTAGATAGAGAACACCTTATCAGTTGTCCCCAGTGTATGGTAGTTAGGAATATTAATCATGATCAGAGGAAACCACCAATGATTCCAGGAGAACTGATTGTTAAAGAAGGTGAAATTGAACTTAATGTTGGTCGTCCGACTTTAAAGGTTAAAGTGGCGAATACAGGCGATCGCCCCATTCAAATAGGGTCGCATTATCATTTTTATGAAGTTAATGAAGCCTTAAAATTTAAACGAGAAAAAACCAAGGGAATGCGGTTAAATATTCCGGCTGGAACTGCGGTTAGATTTGAACCCGGAGATGAACAGGAAGTTGAGTTAGTTTTGATGGGGGGTAGTTTAGAAATCTATGGGTTTAATGGGTTAGTGGAAGGTCAGTTAAATTTGAATTTACCCGAAGAAAATAAAAAGGATAAAAAAGAGAAGGTTAAGAAAGATAAAAAAGACAAGGGGAAAAAGAAAAAATAATTTTAGTTTGACTTGGGCTTGTAGAATTAAATGATTAAAGAAAGCCCTGAAGGGCTTACTATTGAAGGAGTGGAAAATGGGTTACAAAATGGATCGGCGGGCTTATGCAGAAACCTTTGGGCCGACGGTGGGCGATCGCATTCGGTTAGCAGATACAGAATTAATAATTGAAGTGGAAAGGGACTATACAAATTATGGAGATGAGGTGAAATTTGGGGGCGGAAAAGTGATTCGGGATGGCATGGGACAGTCTCCAATTTCCCGTGCAGATGGAGCGGTGGATTTAGTGATTACCAATGCTTTAATTGTAGATTGGTGGGGCATTGTTAAAGCAGATGTGGGGATAAAGGATGGGAAAATTTATAAGATTGGTAAAGCGGGAAATCCCTATATTCAAGATAATATTGATATTATTATCGGCCCTGCTACAGAAGCGATCGCCGGAGAAGGAATGATCCTCACCGCCGGGGGAATTGATAGCCATATTCACTTTATTTGTCCTCAACAAATAGAGACCGCCATTGCATCAGGAATTACGACAATGATCGGCGGTGGAACTGGCCCCGCAACGGGAACAAATGCTACCACTTGTACTCCGGGTGCATGGAATATTTATCGTATGTTAGAAGCGGCGGAAGCGTTTCCGATGAATTTAGGGTTTTTAGGGAAAGGAAATAGTAGTCAACCCCAAGGTTTAGTTGAACAAATTGTAGCGGGGGCGATGGGTTTAAAACTACATGAAGATTGGGGAACTACCCCAGCAGCAATTGATACTTGTTTAAAAGTTGCCGATGAATATGATGTCCAAGTTGCCATTCATACGGATACTTTAAACGAATCTGGATTCGTAGAAACGACAATTGAAGCGTTTAAAAATCGGGTGATTCATACCTATCATACCGAAGGGGCGGGAGGCGGTCATGCACCGGATATTATTAAGGTTTGTGGTCAGAAAAATGTCTTACCGTCTTCTACAAATCCCACCCGTCCTTATACGATGAATACCTTAGAAGAACATTTAGATATGTTAATGGTTTGCCATCATTTAGATCGGAATATTCCAGAGGATGTTGCTTTTGCTGAGTCCCGAATTCGTCGAGAAACCATTGCCGCCGAAGATATTTTGCATGATTTAGGGGCATTTAGTATGATTTCTTCTGATTCTCAAGCGATGGGAAGGGTGGGAGAAACTATTATTAGAACGTGGCAAACTGCCCATAAAATGAAAGTGCAACGGGGGGTATTAACTGACCCAGAAAATATCACAGAAACCCATGATAATTTTCGGGTTAAACGCTATATTTCTAAGTATACCATTAATCCGGCTATTACTCATGGAATTGCTAATTATGTGGGGTCAATTGCAGAGGGAAAATTAGCGGATTTATGTTTATGGAAACCTGCTTTTTTTGGAGTTAAACCGGAATTAGTCATTAAAGGAGGGTTAATTGCTTGGGCACAAATGGGGGATGCAAATGCCAGTATTCCTACTCCTCAACCTGTCTATGGTCGTCCGATGTTTGGGAGTTTTGGAAAAGCAATTTCATCTACGTCTTTAACCTTTATCTCTCAAGCAGCTTTAGAGGCAAAAATTCCTGAACAATTAGGGTTAAAAAAACAATGTGTAGCGGTTTCAGGAACTCGAAATATTAGTAAAACTGACATGAAATTAAATCATGCGTTACCGAAAATTGATGTTGATCCTGAAACCTATCAAGTCAAAGCAGATGGGCAATTATTAACCTGTGAACCTGCGGAGGTTTTACCAATGGCGCAGCGTTATTTCTTGTTTTAATTATTAATTAAAATCCCTCGCTGGGTTATATAAACCCCAAAAACCCGGTTTCTTTAAGAAACCGGGTTTTTAATCCCCAGGTGTCTTATCCTTCATTTTGTTAACCGATCTAAACAAAGTTGATGGGAAGAATTAAGTAAAGCTTGCCATGCTAATAATACAACTCCTAATGTTCCTAAAGCGGTGGCTGAGGCGATCGCAAAAATAATAATAATCTGATAACGCACGGCATCTAAAGGATTTGCACCTGCTAAAATTTGACCTGTCATCATCCCAGGTAAACTGACAATTCCCATCACCATCATCGAATTAATTGTGGGGATCATTCCCGTTCTAATAGCTGCTTGAACTTCTTCGTGGGTTGCTTCCCAACGGGTTGCTCCTAATGCTAATAAGGTTTCAATTTTTTGACGTTGATTGACTAAAGATTCCATGAATCGATCTAATCCTAAAGAAATCCCAGTCAGGGTATTTCCTAATACCATTCCCAACAAAGGAATAAAGTATTGAGGATCATACCAAGGTTGCACTTGAATAATACCAATGGTTGTTAAATTAGTAATCAGAAATGATGATATAAAAACCGATAATAAACTTCTCCAATAAATTCCTACAAATCTCCGAGAAGTTCGATTAACACTAGAAATTCCGGCGATCGTTGCCATGATTATTGCTAAGGCAATAACGGGCAGTGGCTGGGATAAAGCAAACAGCCAATTTAAGACATATCCAATTAATAATAACTGTACTACCATTCGCACACTGGCAATAATTAATGATTGGGCTAGGCTTAATCTGAGTCCTAAAGATAGGGCAATATTAATCACAATGAATAATACGGATAGGGCTAATTGTTCTACAGTAATCGGAATATAATTACTAGACATTTTAGGAGGAAGGAGATATAATTAATGATCAGAAACTAATTCTTGTTGAACTTGAGTGACCCGATGCAATTGTTTAGAATCATGACTTGTCCAAATACAAGCTCGTTCTGGATTTTCCGTTAACCAACGTTGAATTAAAGACTCAACTTGTTGGGTTGTTTTAGGATCTAAAGAGGCTGTGGGTTCATCTAATAATAACACTAATGGATCTAATTGTAATCCTCGTATTAAAGCAACTAATTGAGTTTCTCCTCCTGATAGATTTTGAGTAGATTGTTGGAGGAAATTAGGCGATCGCCCCACATCTAAAAACCAGTTTTCTACTCGTTGAGAATTATAGGATTTTTGACGATGAACGGATAGGTTATAAACAGTTTTTAAGTTCGCTTCTACGGTTCCTTCTAATAAAATAGGGCGTTGATGTAGATAGATCACAAAAGAACGGTATTGAGGCATATAACATTGGTTTAAAGGGCGATTTCCGAGTTTAATTTCGCCTTCATTAATGGGATCTAACCCAGCTAATGCCCGCATTAATAGGGTTTTTCCGGTTCCTGTCGCCCCTACTAAACCTAAACAAACTCCAGGGGATAACATTAAGTTAACCCCTCGCCAAACCCATCGAGAGTGAATTTTACGACCGAGATTGATTGCAGATAATTGGCTCATGTTCTGTAACTCAAAATTAAACGGATATTTATGGAAAAACCCAGACTAAAACGGAAATTTGAAAAGCTAGATGTTAAACTCTTAACTAGATCTCCCCTGATTATAAAGGAGGCAGTAACATGACTCTAAAAGACTTAGAACCCCAACTGCTGGCATTAAGTCTAGCGGAAAAAGCACAGGCTATTCAATTGCTAGTCCAAAGTTTAAGTAATGTTTGGCAAGGAATTGAAAAAACTCCTGGGGTGTGCGGTGGCGATGCTAGAATTGCTAACACTCGTATCCCCGTTTGGTCACTGATCAATTATCGCCGGGATGGTGCTTCTGATGCTCGAATTTTACAAGATTTTCCTCATTTAAAAGCAGAGAATTTAGTCAATGCTTGGACTTATGCTGATACTCATCCAGAAGAAATTGAGGCAGCTATTCGCAGAAATGAGGAAGATTGAAAAATGGCTCGTCTATATGCTGATGAAAATTTCCCATTACCGATTGTTGAATTACTGCGTCTCGCTGGTCATGATGTGCTGACAACTGAAGAAGCAGGAAATTCAGGATTAGGAATTCCTGATGAAGATGTCATTGCTTATGCTGTCAGAAATGAGCGTGCTATTTTGACGCGAAATTGGGATGATTTTAGACGATTGCACCGATCTCACTCTGATCATTTTGGAATTATTATTTGCAAAGAAGACTTAAACACAGAAAGACAAGCTACACGAATCAATGAAGCTATTTCTGATGAAGGAACTCTCCAAGGTAAGTTAATTAGAATCATTCGTCCGCAGCAATAATTAACAAGCACAAACATAATCCGTATTTTAATTATGGAACAGGAAGATGGCGGAAACTTGCTTTTAGTCAACATTTACACGGCTAAAAATTGTTGAATCACTTCTTGACTTAAATCTTTTGTAGCACCAGAAGCCACAATTCCTCCTTTTTGCATAGCATAATAACGGTCAGCTTGGCGGACAAAATGTAAGTGTTGTTCTACTAATAAAACAGAAATTCCTGTTCTTTGAATAATTCCCCGCACCGCCGCTTCAATTTCTAAAATAATTGAGGGTTGAATTCCTTCTGTTGGTTCATCTAAAACTAATAATTGAGGTCTTCCCATTAACGCTCTAGCAATAGCTAACTGTTGCTGTTGTCCGCCGCTTAAATCTCCTCCCATTCGAGATAACATGGTTTCTAAAACGGGGAATAACTCAAAAATGTCATCAGGAATTTCGGGTTTTCCTTTCCGTCCTTGAGGTAACGCTTCTAACCCTAATAATAAATTTTCTTTGACCGTTACACGAGGAATAACTTCCCGTCCTTGGGGAACATAACCAATGCCTAATCTCGCCCGTTTATCCGTTGAAACTTTATTCAGGGGTTTACCTTTGAAATAAATTTCCCCTGTTTTGGGTTTGAGTAACCCCATAATTGTTTTTAAGAGAGTCGTTTTTCCGACTCCATTTCGTCCAATTAAACACACCATTTGTCCGGGGGTAACGCTTAAATCCACATCCCGTAAAATATGACTTTCCCCATAATAAACATTCACCCCAGACACCCGTAACATAATATCTGGCGGTGCTACAGATTCCATAACCATCCCTTGTGTTCCGATCATTTTGAAGTCCTCTTACGAATTACGAATTACGAATTACGAATTACGAATTACGAATGGGTAATATTTTACTTCCCCTGCTCCCCCTGCCTCCCCTACTCCCTATTCCTCTTGTTTTCCTAAATAAACCTCAATCACCCTGGGGTCATTTTGTACTTCATCCATATCCCCTTGACATAATACCGAACCTTGATGCAAAACCGTTACTATTCTGGCAATTTGTCGCACAAATTCCATATCATGTTCAATCACAATAATGGAGTGACTTTCTGCTAACGCCAACAGCAAATTCCCGACGTTTTCGGTTTCTTCATCGGTGAGTCCAGCTACAGGTTCATCAACTAATAATAAATCAGGAGATTGTGCCACTAACATCCCAATTTCTAACCGTTGTTTTTCCCCGTGAGACAATAATGCTGCTGGAAAATCTGCTTTTGCAATTAATCCAATGGTTTCTAATAGTCCCGCAACGGTTCGGATTTCTATTCCCTTAGTTCGTTGAAATAAGGTTGGAAATACACTTTTATTCCGGTTACAGGCTAAATCTAAATTATCTCTAACGGTTAAATTGAGATAAATTCTAGGGGTTTGAAATTTGCGTCCGACTCCAAAACAAGCAATTTGATATTCGGGCATTTTTCTCAAATTCCGCCCTTTAAAAATCACCTGTCCGCCCGTGGGTTGAACTTTGCCCGTAATCACATCTAAAAACGTGGTTTTTCCGGCTCCATTAGGGCCAATAATTACTCGCAATTCCCCCACATCCATACTAAAATTTAGGTGATTGAGGGCTTTAAATCCATCAAAACTGACAGTGACATCGTTAATCTCTAAAATTTTAGCAGTCATGGTTTTAATCTTTCATTGTTTTTTGTTCAAATTCTTCCCGTTCTAACTCGACTTCCGGGTTTTCTTCTAAACTGGGATAGGTGACCACTACTTTCGTAAATCCAAATAAAGCACGAATTTTATCCCATCCAATTGTTCGTACCCATCCCACAATGCCATCGGGTAATACCGTCACCACTATTAAGAATAATGCCCCTTGGAAAAACAGCCAAACTTCGGGAAATTGTTCACTCAATAATGTTCTTCCTAACCGGACTAATAGGGTTCCTATAATTGCCCCGATTAATGTTCCCCGTCCTCCCACGGCAACCCAAATTACCATTTCAATTGAAAAGGCAACATCCATAAAATTAGGGGTAATAATTCCCGTTTGGACGGTATACAGTGCGCCCGCAATTCCGGCTAATGCTCCCGAAATGGAAAACACTAAAACTTTAAACCAAGTAGGGTTATAACCGGAAAATCTTAAACGAACTTCATCATCTCGAATGGCAATTAATAAATTACCAAACCGTCCACTGGTTAACCAGCGACAAAGTAAATAGGTAGCAATTAGAAACAAAATTGTGATTTCATAAAATGCTAACTGAACGGCGGGAGAACCGACAACAGCCCCAAATATTTTATCGGATTCAATATTTAAGCCGTTTGTTCCGTTAATCAGTTGTTGCTGACCGTTAAAGAAGTTAAAGAAAACGATTAATGACGCTTGGGTAATAATCGAAAAATAAACCCCTTTAATCCGGTTTCTAAAGACTAAATATCCCAGTAAACCAGCCACAATACCGGGAATAATAATGACAGCAAATAGCGTGAATGGAAAGGAATAAAACGGTTTCCATAATCCAGGTAAGCCATTCACCCCATAGAGGGTAAAAAATTCTGGGATTTCTCCGGCGGGAAGTTGCAATTTAATATACATGGCTAAGGCATAACCACCTAATGCAAAAAAGATGCCATGTCCTAAACTTAATAATCCCGTATATCCCCAGATTAAATCAATGCCTAATGCAGCAATGGCTAAGGCAAGAAACCGACCCAAAAGTTTTAAACGAAAGACGGGTAATATTAAGGGCATCAGTAGGGCAAACAATAAACTGAACCCAATAATAATTCCCCCTTCAGTTAGGATCTTTTTCCGTTTTTGTTGTTTGGTTTTAGCTAGAACGCTAATTTCATCGTTCATAGTTCAGCCGTTCTCCCTTTCTGTGGAAAAATTCCTGATGGTTTGATTTGTAAAAAGGCAATAATTAACACAAACACTAATACTTTTGCCATGCTGGTTGTGGCGAAAAAATTGAAGAAGTCCACAAAGAATGGCGCAGCGTTAAGGTTGGTTAATAATAACGCCAGAGTTCCTGAACCAATTAAATAACTGGTAACACCAATGGCGAAGGCGGCAATAACTGTTCCTAAGAGATTTCCTACTCCTCCAACCACCACCACCATAAACGTATCAACGATATAGTTTTGTCCGGTATTAGGCCCAACTGAACCTAATAATGTAATCGCACATCCGGCAATTCCTGCGAGTCCTGAACCGATGGAAAAGGTAAGGGCATCAACGGTATCGGTGGGAATCCCTAAACAGGCGCTCATGGTGCGATTTTGGGTGACTGAGCGAATTCTTAATCCCCAATTTGATTGGTTGAAAAACCAATAAATTCCGATTAAGCACAAAATCGTTAAAATAATAATAAAAACACGGGAATAGGGAACCTGAAAATTCCCTAATTCTAATCCGCCTCGCAACCAAGGAGGTGCCGTAACATCCACGTTTCTATCACTAAACCAAGGTTTTGCTAAGGCTGTTTGGCTTTTTCCGATTATTAATCCAATGGTGAGGGCTGTTCCTGATGATAACAGGAATAAAACGGAAATCGCCCATTGTCGAATTCTCTCCCAATGGGAACGACGACTTAGTACCCACAAGCCTCCAAAAAAGAGTAGGCAAAATATAACAATTCCGATCGCAAATGTGGTACTAACACTGCGAACAAATTGTTGCAAAATTAAACTGACTCCCCAGGTTGCCAATAAGGTTTCTAGGGGTCTTCCATACAAAAACCGAATTACACCTCGTTCTAAGGCTAATCCGACTAAGGCGGTGACGATAAAGGCAATGGGAATGGCAAAAATAATATAGGTGCTAAATAGAGGTTCGCCTAACGGTTTGAAGATATTTTGAACGACAAACGTTGTATAGGCTCCTAACATAATCAGTTCCCCATGAGCGAGGTTAATTACACCCATGAGTCCAAAGACAATTGCGAGTCCTAATGCTGCCATTAACAACACCGAACCGATGCTAATTCCATTAAAGATGGCAATTAATAGGTCTTGCATTTTGAGGAAAAACTGTAAGTTATAGCAGGGAACAGGGATCACGGATTTAAGCGAATTTCACGGATTTCGCGGATTTTAATCTGTGTTATAGCAGGGAATAGGGAATAGGGAACGGGGAACAGTAAGCAAAAAAGATGGACTGTATTAGTTTGTTCTAACCCGGATTTTTTAAGGGGGAATTAGAAAGTCAAACTCCCCCTTTTTCAGGGGGATTTAGGAGGATCAAATCTAGGATTAATTAAGTTTTTTGCATTTGGAATTTTTCCCCTTTAGTGGGATCTGTCCAGTCACAAGCATAGCCTTTTGTTGCGGGGACAAATTGGTTCCAGGGAACGGGATCAACGGGGCCTTCTGTTGACCAAACAATATCAAATAATCCATCATCTCTGACCTGTCCAATTCGCACGGTTTTAGAAATATGATGGTTGGGGAACATGGTGACTTTTCCTTCCGGTGCATCCAAACTTTGACCGATAGCCGCTAATCTAACTTTTTCTAAATCATCAGCCGTTCCCGCTTTTTCTACCGCTTGTTTCCACAAATACACCATGATATAAGCGGCTTCCATCGGGTCATTTGTTACCCGATCTTGTCCATATTCCGCTTTAAAAGCTTCTACCCATTTTTTATTAGCGGGAGTATCTACGGTTTGGAAATAATTCCAAGCGGCATATTGACCGAGAAGAAATTCTTTACCAATTTGTCGCACTTCTTCTTCAGCAATACTCACCGACATCACGGGATATTTATCGGGGGTCATTCCTGCCCCTTGTAACTGTTTGAAGAAAGCCACGTTACTATCGCCATTCAGACTATTAAAAATTATCCCACCTTCGGGTAATGCCTGTTTAATTTTGGTGATAATCGGGGTAACTTCCGTATTCCCTAACGGTAAGTAATCTTCCCCAACAGTTGTGCCACCAATGGCGGCTAATTGTTCTTTAATAATCGTGTTGGCGGTGCGGGGAAAAACATAGTCTGAGCCGACTAAGAAAAATTCTTTCCCTTTATTATCAAATAACCATTGAACGGCAGGTTCAATTTGTTGGTTAGGAGCAGCCCCGGTATAAAAAATGTTTTTAGAACATTCTTGACCTTCGTATTGAACCGGATACCATAACATATGGTTTTTGGATTCAAATACATCTTTGACGGCTTTACGACTGGCAGATGTCCAACACCCAAAAACCGTCACCACTTTATCTTGATCAATCAATTTTTGGGCTTTTTCAGCAAAGGTCGGCCAGTCAGAAGCACCATCTTCAATCACCGCTTCAATTTGTTTACCGAGTACGCCGCCATTGGCATTAATTTCTTTAATTGCTAATTTTTCGGCTTCAACAACGGTGGTTTCACTAATTGCCATGGTTCCACTCAAAGAGTGAAGAATTCCCACCTTAATTGTATCGCCACTACTGCCTGTGCTGGTATTTGCTGTTGTTGCTGTTGGGCTGGCGCTACTGGCTGGCGTTGGGCTCGTTGTATTCGTTGCAGAGTTGGCACAACCTTTGAGGAAAAAGGTGCTTCCAAAGGCTGCTGAACCATACACTAAGAATTTGCGTCTACCTAATCTTTTTTTCACGATGACTATTTAGGTATTTAACTTAAAAAGTTGGTTTGAGAATAGGTCATTTTCTTTACCATCTCCGCCAACTGTGAATTTGTTGAATCGAAACATCGAGCAGTAGATAAAAGTGCTTAAAATTTCACGATTTTCTACTATTCGATCAAGATATGGTAAGAACAATTTCCCATTCAGGCTTTGTATACTAGAGGAATTTTACCGAGTAAACTGTAATCTACAATACAAAATATCCATAATCCCTCAAAAATTAATTATATTAGCATAGATATTTCATTCAAAACTGAAACTTAAGATCAAGAAAATAATGTGAGTACAATTTTAAATTGCCCCACTACAAATCCAGAGGTTTGTGTTAATAACCTCTTGGGTATTCAACAGTTGCATTGGAAATATGCAATTTAGGAATTATACAGCATTGGTCAGCCCCAAATTTTTCTACACGCCTTTTTTCCCCCATATCAGTCAAAAGATAACAGTCATGGACGTTATGTAGTCAGAAAAATCTCAGTATTTGATGGTCACCAGGTGAAACATAAAAATTACCCCCATCTGAGAAGTTTCATCGAAGTAGAAAGAATAGGTTTTCGAGGAAATAAAGAATATCATCAAACCTTATATTATATTAGTAGTCAAAAATTAAATGCCAAAACATTTGCACAAAAGATCCAAGAGCATTGGTTAATAGAAAATCAAGTACATTGGGTAAAAGATGTAATTTTTAATGAAGATAAATCAAGAATAAAAGGGATTGACGTGGCTGAAAAATTTT
>CAITND010000091.1 GCA_903893625.1 uncultured Oscillatoriales cyanobacterium | reverse complement strand
CGGAATCTGGCGTTGAAAGAAGAAATCACCGGCACTTGAATCATTCTAAGATTCTGAATTTAGTGCTGAAATTGATTTGTATGAAAGCAGATCGTGGCAATGACTAATAACGACAGATAGCCAGCGCCATCAAGAGACAGTCAGGACTGGCAGCTTTATGGTGATGAACATAACGGAATGAAGGTGGGCAATGTTCTATTAATTCAGATGATGTTATCGTATTGTCTACTTTTTTGGCGTTTTATTACCCTTGAATGCCACTAAAATCAAGGGGCATTGTTTTGAACACAAAAGCTTTTGACTCAAAATGTCCAACCGATTTTTTAATTAAGCATGCCTTGACTAAGGGATTTGTGTGATAATCAAGGGCTGTTGCTATTGATGGCGACTGAAGTGCAATAAGGATTCCATTAAATAATAAAAAAAGTATTATGATTCATTCAATTCGCTATATTTTTTTCTCATTGGGTCTGTTTTTCTCAGCATTTACCCATGCTGGACCAACATTAACAGATGATGCCTATACGGTAAAATCGGTATCTACAAACTATGGAGCTAAAACCACACTCATACTTTCCACTAACAATAACGTCTATCTTAAATTTCTAAAATCCAGTTATTTTCCGGTTGGAACCATAGGCTCGCATGTAGCAAAAGCTACCTTAAAGCTATATGTCGATTCAGTCACTACCGCTGGCAGTTTTAATGTTAATTTTGTTACGGGCACATGGACAGAATCAAAGATCAATGGTATTAGCCAGCCAGGAAGCCTTGCATTCCCAACAACAGCCGCCCCAGTAGGCGTCCCATCAATAGCCATAACTAGCGCGTCCGTTAATCAATGGATTAATATTGACATCACCAATCAAGTGCAAGATTGGCTAGATTTTAATACCCTATCATATTTAAACGACTTTGGTTTGAAGTTAGTTTCTACAAATAATCTTTTAATGGCATTTACCAGTAAAGAGGGCAGAGTCGCCCCACAACTTGACATCACAATAAATGCTATGGGACCAAAAGGAGCCACTGGATCTGTTGGACCCAAGGGAGCCATTGGACCTGCCGGTCCTAAAGGAACCACTGGATCTGTTGGCCCCAAGGGAGCCATTGGACCTGCCGGACCTAAAGGTGCCACTGGAGGATCTACTGGAGGTTCTGGTGGTGGGACGGTTAGCAATACTTGCTCAAGCTCGAACTTCACCACGGCAATTTTTAATTCTATCACTGCTGGCATGACCATAAGTCAAGTTGAACAAGCGATTGGCTGTAAATATGACCCTATGTATACGCAACGTATGGGTTCTTTCACCGCAAATACATGGGGGGATGGAACTTTGGGAATTTCGGTTTATTTTGATGCAACTGATAGTATTGTAACGGGGCTTTTCGGTGGTGATTCAGTTAAATCGGCGTCAGGGTTTTAATTCAACTTGTACAGAGGAACATTAGACATTTCGATATGGACTGTCTAATGTTTTGATTTGGGGATTCATCAGAAGTCGCGTCGGGGTGATTAGCGACAGCGTAGCCTGACAAATAGAAGCGCGTAGTCAGCTATAGTGCAGACTAGCAAAGAGACGCGGGGACCCTCAAAATAGCCAAGTAGGTCGGGCACATGCTTTTCGTGCCCGACATTTTCGCGTTAAAACGCACGAATGGCATTGAAGAAATTTCTCGATATTCTGATTTTGACCGTTGAATGTTGGGCAACGAAAAGATGTTGCCTAACCTACATGACTGCTAAGTAGTTACTCCTGTTGGTAATAAACAAGCTTGTTTAGCCGGCCAATTTTGCACTTGCCAATATATTCAAACTAACGCCTTGTTCTGCGGCTTGCATGGCTAAGG
>CAITND010000090.1 GCA_903893625.1 uncultured Oscillatoriales cyanobacterium | reverse complement strand
TAATTCTGGGAAAATTGGAGAAACAATTCTCTCATTTCCTCTAAATTCTACCTGTTCATAAAATCCCTCCTCTAAAGTCAAAACAGTAACTTTTTGCTCAATGGGATCAACAATCCAATATTCAGAAATTCCCACTACACTATACTCAGAGCGCTTAAACCGATAATCTCTCTTTCGTGATTCGGGACTAACAATTTCTACTGCTATTATGGCGGATTCCATCACAGCAGATACATCTATATTAGAGATTTCTTCTCGGTTAATTACACAAATATCGGGAATCCTAGAACGATTAACAGATGTTCTGACTCCTATTCCTGATAACGTTATCCAAGGTAAAGTCAGCTTTCTAATTTCTGCTGTCAACGCATCAGTCAAAAAACTAATAATAAACGCATGGCGAAAGGTCGGTGGATTCATTAAAATTAATTCTCCATCTTCTAATTCATAACGGTTATCAGTCCCATCGTCATAGATAAGGTATTCTTCAAAAGTAAGTTTGGTTTTAGTCGTTATTTGAAGCATAGTTGTCCTCGTGGGTGAGTCATTCTATCCAAGTAGTAATCGCTTTCCGTCAAGCTTGTAATACCTGTTCTACAGTTAACGTTAATTCTGGGAAAATTGGAGAAACAATTCTCTCATTTACTCTAAATTCTACCTGTTCATAAAATCCCTCCTCTAAAGTCAAAACAGTAACTTTTTGCTCAATGGGATCAACAATCCAATATTCAGAAATTCCCACTACACTATACTCAGAGCGCTTAAACCGATAATCTCTCGTTCGTGATTCGGGACTAACAATTTCTACTGCTATTATGGCGGATTCGATAACAGCAGATACATCGAGCTTTTCTAAAATTTGGTCACGAGTAATGACGCATAAATCGGGAATCCTAGAGCGATTAAGAGCAGTTCTTACCCCAATGGTTTGTAAAGCTACCCAAGGTAAATTAAGCCGATTAATTTCAGCAACAAAAGCATTATTCAAAAAGTAAATAATCAGAGCATGGCGACCCGTTGCAGGATTCATCAGAATTAATTCTCCATCTTCCAACTCATAACGGTTATCTGTCCCGTCGTTATAGGTCAGGTATTCTTCAAAAGTAAATTTAGTTTTAGTCGTTGTTTGAATCATAACTTTCCTTTTTCTTCTCTACTCTGACAGATAAAATTAATAGTTCTCCTGTTTCTTTGCTGTCTTCTACTATTACCCCGGGTAAATTTAACAGCTTTGTCATCAACCTTTTCATGATTTCTTGAGTTTTTGTCATTCATTTTTATTGTTATAGCACACTAAGTACGAAAGAACCACTTTTTTTCTATTTCTTCCTGTTTGAATAGATATTTCTTCGTGTCTTAGTGTCTTTGTGGTTATTTCTTTATACCTTAATCAAGGTGAAACCCAAAACATTCCTTTAATCCCGTTAGGGTCAGTAATAAATCCTAAATGATGATAGAAATCAACCGCTTTGGAACCTGCAAATAACGTAATATTTTCAATATTTTGCTGTCGGAGTTGTTCTAAAGTATATTGAATTAAGGCTTTTCCTAATCCTTGATTTTGAAAATTAGGATGAATCACGACATCCCAAAGGGTTGCATTATAGACATGATCAGAAACGGCGCGAGTAAACCCAATTAATTGTTTTTGCGAGTCTTTTTCCGACCACAGAGTAACGACTAAAAAACTATGTTCCAGGGCGATTTTCATTTGGTTGTGAGGACGAGTCATCCAACCGACTGCTTCAAAGAGTTGATCTAATTGGTTTAAATCAAAATTAATATCGGTACTAAATATAAATTGCCCGATTTCTTGATTCACAGCTAAAGGATAAGAAAAACTATTGACGGTGGGATCAGAAGTGATACCCTCGTCATATTTAGACCATTTCTTTGAGTTTTGCTGAATATTTTGATGTTGTAAGCTAATCGTTTGTTCTAAATGATTTTTTTTCAGAAAAATACTATTAATTTTTTCTCCAATCGAGACATCATTAGGATAAACTTCTAGTGCCATTGAATACAAAATTAAAGCTGCATTGATTAAATGTTTATGGATGAAAAATTCGGCAATTTTAATCCATGCTCCTTGATTTTGGTGTAAAAATCGAATCACATTTTGATACTCAGGATACTTTTGACTATTCTGAATGACTTTCCGATAATAAGCGATCGCCAGATTAACGGTTTCAGGTAAACAATATTCCAGGGTTTCCCCTAATTTAGTGGCAATAATTCCAAAATCCTGTTCTTGATTCGTTTGATACAGAATAACTAAACTATTCCAATAACTGATAATTGCTAAATCCCACTTTTTCTGTTGAACCAACGCATCCCCTAAATTCCCATAAGACCAATGAAATTTAGGGTTTAATTGAATCGCCTTGCGGTAAACGTGAATCGCTTCTTCCCAGGATTTTAATTGTAATAAGGCATTTCCTAAATTATGATATGACCAGGAAAAATCAGGATTGAGTTCAATGGCACGACGGTAATTGATAATTGCGTCTTGCCATTGTTCCTGTTTTAATAAAACATCAGCTAAATGGTGATAAAACCAAGAACAATGGGGATTTAATTCGATAGCATGACGATAATTTGCGATCGCAGCTTGCCATTGTTCTTGCTGATCATACAAACGCCCTAAATTTGCATAAGCTTCAGCCGATTTGATATCCGTTGCCATCGGATTTAAAGAGTCTTGTTTTAAAGGGTTTTCCTGTGGCATATTTCCTTATTTAAACAGGAGTATATAGCACAGATTCTAATCGCTGTAAAGCAAAATCAAAATCATCATTAATCACTTCCAAATCAAATTCACTGGCGGCATCCATTTCGGCTTTTGCTCGCATTAAACGCCGTCGAATAGAATCTTCAGAATCCTGACCTCGCTCTCGTAAACGACGTTCTAATTCATTAATAGAAGGGGGCATAATAAAAATGCGTAAAGCTGAGGGAAACGTGCGCCGAATTTGGCGAGCGCCTTCTAATTCAATTTCTAATAAAACAGATGTTCCCGCTTCAATTTGTTCTTTAACTGGAATTAAGGGAGTTCCATAACAATTACCCGCAAATTCAGCCCATTCTAATAACCCTCCCTGCTCTACCATTTCCTGAAAACGTTGTTGATTTACAAAATAGTAGTCTCGTCCATTGATTTCACCGGGACGGGGAGAACGAGTTGTTACTGAAACAGATAAATGCAGGTCAGGATGACAGTTGAGTAGGGAACGAACCAAGGTTCCTTTTCCGACTCCACTAGGGCCAGTCATCACAATTAATCGGCCTTTTTTCATGGCATTTGTACTCATTCACACTGAACAGGAGTCTTTCTATTTTCTCACGGTATGCCGATAGAAACCAAGGGGATAAATCCCTTAATCATCACGCTGATTTACCTCTTTCGCCATCACGAACCGATGAGCAACGGTTTCCGGCTGAATGGCAGAGAGAATAATATGGCTAGAATCGGTGATAATTACGGCTCTGGTTCTACGTCCATAAGTAGCATCAACTAATTGTCCGCGATCGCGTGCATCGCTGATAATGCGCTTAATGGGAGCCGATTCAGGACTGACAATAGCAATCACCCGATTAGCAGAGATAATATTGCCAAAACCAATATTGATTAACTGAATATCCATAAAAACTCAATTATAGGGTTTGCCGAGGTTTTTGCGTGATAATTCCATCATAGTGACAATTTCACGGAGTTACAACTGTTAATCGAGGGAAAACTCTATTTTTTATCCTCTTGAGTTTGCCTTTTCCTGTTGAGTTTAAGCTGGAAAAGTAGCTGATTCTTAATCAAAAATAGAAACCAGAAAATAGGTCAAAAAGAAGTGAATATAAATGGAATTATCGCCATGATTGAAATAATCAAAGGAAAAATGGAACCTTAATCCCCAGTTCAAGAAGTTTGTGTTAAGCTGACAGATGTTCCCTTCCTGTCAATCAGTTATGAAAGCAATTGTTATTTATCAATACGGATCACCGGATGTTCTTCGTTATGAAGATATTTCTGCCCCAAGTATTAAACCGGATCAAGTTTTAGTCAAGATTCATGCCAGTAGTATTAATCCTGTGGATTGGAAAATTAGGCAGGGATTATTACAACCCCTATCCGGCTACAATTTCCCTAAAGTTTTAGGTTGTGATTTATCGGGGGAAATCGTAGAAGTGGGGGAACAAGCAATGCGCTGGCGGGTTGGAGATCAAGTTTATACCTTCGTCAACCCCTTATTTGGGGGGGCTTATGCGGAATATGTGGCTGTACCCGCAGCCAACGTGAGCTATAAACCCCAAAATATATCATATATCGAAGCTGCGACGGTTCCGGTGGCAGGACTCACGGCGTTACAGGGGTTATTAGATTTGGGTCAATTGCGACCGGGACAACGGGTATTAATTAATGGGGCGTCTGGCGGTGTCGGAACCTTTGCGGTGCAAATTGCTGTGGCGATGAATGCAGATGTGACGGGGGTTTGTGGGACGGCTAACGTTGATTTTGTTAAACGTTTAGGAGCGCATACCGTTATTGACTATACCCAAGAGGATTTTACCCAGCAAGAAATTCAATATGATATTATTTTTGATGCGGTAGGTAAACAGTCCTTTTTTAATTGTCAAAAAGTTCTACAATCGGATGGAATTTATATCTCAACTTTGCCAACGGTTGATAATATGGGTTCTACCCTACAAACGTTATTCTTTTCGAGTCAAAAATGCAAGTTAGTATTAGCTCAACCTAGCCGTCGAGATTTAGATGCTCTCCGAGATTTGATCGAAGTGGGTAAGGTTAAAACGGTGATTGATCGAACTTATTCCTTAAGTGATCTCGCGGAAGCTCATACTTATAGCGAAATGGGAAGAACCGTTGGTAAAATTGCCATTATGGTTAATGAAGGGTTACAAACCATTAATATTGATTGATAGTTTCTTGAATGAGGGCGAGGAGACCTCGCCCCTACTATTCGCTCAATTTCCTCCTCTATGACATCTGAAAAACTTAACCTGAATTCCCTTAAAATTGAATTACCGAATAGCTGTATTTTGCGTCCCGCAACTGCACAGGATAGGATGGCAATTCTGTTGTTAGTCTTAAAAGCTTTACTCGATCCCACTCAATTACGCTGGCAACAATTTTGGGTGATAGAATCCCATCAACAAATTATAGCCTGTGGTCAACTGCGACAGTTAAACGACGTTGAAGAACTGGGGAGTTTGGTGGTTAGTCGAGCTTGGCGAGGACAAGGTTTAGGGACAATTTTAGTGCAGCATTTAATTCAACAATCTACAAAACCTCTCTATTTGGAATGTCTGGGAAAACGCTTGGCTGATTTTTATACTCGTTTTGGGTTTGTTCCCGTTGAATTTTTAGATTTACCCGCTTCTTTGAAACCCAAATTTGGCATCTCAAATGGGGCAAAAATTATATTGAAAATTCCGGTTATTTTTATGTATTGCGATCGCAAATTCAACCCCTGAGATGAATCAATGTTGAAAATTCAATCCCGCTTGACGGGCTGCTACAATATAACGGAAAATATATTCAGCCAATTCAACATGGTTTTCTGCTGCTTCTGGAGAATCTGCCCAAACTGTTACTCCATGATTTCTAATTAACAACGCCGGAACATCAGGAGAAATCTGTTTAAACCGTTGAATAATATCTTCAGCAATGCGAGGCACTTGTAAATAATTCTCAAAAACAGGCATATAAACTTTAGGATTTTCTTCCCAAATTCCTAATCCTTTTAACATTTCAATGGGAGGTAAAGGCAATTGTTCATGATCAATAAAATTAGACACTAATTTTGCTTCTACCGAATGAACATGATAACAAGCGTTTGCTTCGGGAAATAAAGAATAAATCGCTTGATGAATACTGGTTTCTGCCGAAGGTTTATTCTGAGGGACGGGATTTTCTAAGACTTCTCCCGATAGAGAAATTCTAACGAAATCTTCTATCACTAATTTACCTTTTTGTTTACCACTTGCGGTAATCCAAAAACTATTATCAGCTATTTTAGCCGAAAGATTTCCGGCCGTTCCTGCCATCCAACCCAGTTGATGAAATTGACGAGACGCATGAATTAAAGCTTGACGGGGATCAGTGTTCATGATGAATTGAGAATTACGAATTACGAATTACGAATTACGAATTGGGAATTTGGAATTTGGAATTGGTGCTGGGTCGTTTATCCCCATTTTTCCATCGCCTGTCTAAGAGGGCCAGGGGGCATTTCGTTAACATCAAAGGGTAGACCCCGTTGATACCAGTCGAGGGCTTGGAAGAAGGCATTAACCCCCGCTCCAGGGCCATTTGGATGCTCCATAATCCCCGTCCCGGCATTCAGAATTACATCATTTCCATAGTCGGATAGGGCTTTGGGGACAATTCCGGGGTGAATTCCCGCCGAGGGTACGGGGAAAACATTGCGCGATCGCAATGAGTCCCGAATTTTCCCCTCTTCCTCTGGGTCAAAGGGTAAACTCCCGTAATGGGCCGGATATAACACCGCATCGGCCCCGGCATGGGCCATCAATGTTCCTAAGATCACGGAATAGGAAAAACCCGTATCACCAGAGGCACATAACGCCCCCGCCAAGGCAGGATGGGCGAAAATGGGAACATTTATTTCTGGATCGGCGGCGAGGGCTTCTAGGACGGAAAAACCGTAGGTGAGAACATTTAATAATAGGGCATTTGCCCCTTCTTTAACTAGAATTCGGGCTTTTTCTAATAGGGTTTGGGCGTTTCCAGTAACATTAATAGCATACAAAACCGTGCGCCCGGTTTCTTGTTTAATTTGGTCTAAAATCGGACGACAAGCTCTTAATCTTTCTAGGGTTGGGGCGGTGTTTAAATCCCCCATAATTTCATCATCTTTAATAATATCTAATCCTGCTGTTGCTACTTCTTGTAAAATTGTAGCATGATCCTGGGCTGAAAGTCCTAATGCTGGTTTAAAGATTGCCATAATCAGGGGACGATCAAAGACTTGTAATTGTTGACGAATTCCTGATATCCCAAATTTTGGAACACGACCATAATTTTTATCGAGTCTAACAGCAACTATTTTACCAACTCCAGCCATTGAATATTTGCCAAAAATCATCGTTAGCAAACTGGCAATATCATTTTCAACGTTAATTTCTGGAAATTTAACCGTTGCAATACTATAACCTTGTTCGTCAGTTTTGATATTAATAACTTCGGCTAAATGCGATCGCAAATTATCCTCACGATGGCTAAATCGTTCATCCCAAGTTCCTGCGGTTTGTCCGATAGCAATTACTTTCGCCTGACGCAACGCATCAATATTAGGAGGAAAACGATAATCTACTTCAATGGTCATTGTTTTCTATTCTAGCAATTGTTATTATTGAAGTAGAGACGTTGTATATAACGTCTCTACAAATTAATTCAACGTCTCTACAAATTAATTCACAATCAAGGTTTTTTCGGTCTTCTGGAAAAAATTCTAATTTCAGTATCCGTATATTCAGGAGTCCAGCCTTCCGTTGCGCTGAAATAACGAATTGCTTTAATCCGTCGAGTTTCTGTTAAATAAAACCAATGTTCTGTATTAGCAGGAACATTAACATATTCTTCAGGTTTAACAGTTAATTCCACTTGACTCCCATCGGGACGGACGAAGCCAAATACTCCTTCTCCATCAATAATATAACGGACTTCATCATCAGCATGAATATGACACCGTTCAAATTTTGCTAATAATGTTTCTAAGTTAGGGGTATCAGGATTAAGAACAATTAAATCCCGTGACTGATAACCTGCTGTTTGTTTTAATTCTTCAAAATATTGATCTAGTCCTTGCAGAACTTCTGCTTTTTCGTTATCGTTTAATCCGGGTTGATTCAACAATTTAATCAATTCTGGATCTGTACCCACAGACCAATGGTTTAAATGAATATTCAGACCAGCTAATTCTCGCTGAATTTCATCTAATTCGGTGTAAGTTGTCCCGTCTTCTAACTGTAAAACTGCCATGCTTTACCTCCGCAGTATGAAATGTTTTTAAGTCAAACACTATTATATTAGCAAAAAAAATCTGATAGTGATATCCAATCCTAACCGCTAATCTGTAGCTTTCAACAAGAAAAACGTTATATTATACTCGATCTAGGTTCATAATGGCAATATTGACAGTCTAGTTTGGAATCAATTAGTATGAGGTTGTAAGATTGAAAAAAAAATCAACCTATGGATACAAATGCTTTACAGCCTTTTTACGATATGCTTGCTTTATTGAAAAGCTGGTTCATGGTTTCCTTTTTTCTGATAGGTATATTTGCTGCATTTAAGTTAGATTTTTTTGTCGGTTCATTGTTTATGTTTTTTAGTGTGGTTTTCTTAGCCTTTTTTGGATACACTTTATCCCATTTTGATCCAGGCTTAATGAGTGATTTTTATCATTATATAGTTGCATTATGTCTTGGCTTTTTGGCAGTTAATATTGTCAAGTGGGTTAAGTCGATTTTGTGGAGTTATTAATAGGAGGAATTTCTCATAAATACAAAAATAAATTCGATCTGGGTTAATCAACAAGAAAAGAGTTTATTGTTGGGCTTGAGTTCCTAGAGGGATAGGCTGAAGCCCAACAACAGGCGAAGGTATTTTATTGATAGCGGTTCAGACGTTCTGATAAGTCACTTTTAAGCTCTGTGTAGCTAGACATTTTTGCCTACTTACCAGATTCTACCAGGGAACCCTGTTAGGTAGAACCTAGCAACGAGAAATGATCAATTAAGCAGAAATTTGGCTAAAAAATTTAATCATTTTTTGCTTTTCTTCAGGATCAACTGTTTGCCACTCCCTAGCAATATTAAAATCCTTATTAACCTTAGATAATTCTAATAAATTCGGCTTAATTCTCTTTCGATAATTTTTCTCCTCATATAACCAGTTCAATATATCTGATAAGTGCCAGATCGAAGGAGTTCCCCCATAGATAGGTTTTGGAGATTTTAGTTCATCCTTGATCATCAAATTACGAATATTTTGTCGCGTACATCCGAGCAATTTAGCAACCTCGGTTAAACTAACAAAATCCGGGCTAACTTCAGTCAAAACTGCCTGGGTAATAGCCAGTTTCACATCTCGAATTGCGCTATAAACCGCTTCTGTTGCCGATGAAGATTCTCGTATAAAATTGAGAGCAATTCGCCCATTTTTCCCAATTCCAATTAAAGCATCATCACAACCTTCTGTTGCTAAAGTCTCTAAATAATTATCGAGATTGACCTGAGTATCTGGAAGATTAAAGTTTAAAATAAAATCATATTCTGGCATTTTTTAATTCTCCTCTTCCTCTTGTGCTTGATTATGAACGGTGCAGTTATCAATAACACGACGGATTAGTTTAGCATGATTGCCTGCATTTCTAGGGGTACTCCAAACACTGACAATACAAAATTCTCCACAGCGACAATCATTGTTATTATAAGGACAGTAAATTTTTCCCCACGCATGAGATCCACCCACTTCAATACGCCATCCATTTTGTTCGGCATACTTCAAGGCTGCTTCAATATCTGGTTTAGGATGTTTTTTCCTAGACATAAAAGTTTGAGCTTGTATAAACTATACTTTATTGTCCTTAAATTGTCAAGTGACAACTTATTATAACCGGGATGGAGTGGATAATTTTGCCTGGTTCCCAGGTTCTACCAGAGAACCCTGTTCAGGAGGCTCCGCCACCGATGAAAGCACTTTTCCGTTGGTAATATTCTTCGGTTTCGCAGTTTAATCTACTTTTAGGGTAAAATTAGAAAAATGGTGAATATAGTAAATTGTAGAAGTCTCTTTCTACGGGATTCCTGGCAAAAGGTGTTAACTAAAACCCGCTCCTGTTAGTAAGAAGATTACAAAGAGCTAATTAAACTCTCGGTAGCTACGAACTATCTATTTGGATTAACTATATGAGTATGCGATTTAAGTTATTGTTAGGTCTTATCACTTTTTTGCTCACTCTTATATCTGGAATCTCATCCTCTGCTAATTCGACAAGTACCACTCTTCAAGGGACGAAAGTATCGCACAGTTTTCATGGCTCTTTAGCCCCCACTATTACACCATCCTTAGCCAAAATCTTCAGGATCTCCAGCAACTCGGTTGTGCCACTTCCCACAGCTAAACGTTGGATGTATCACCTACAGCATGAAATCCTTCCCTTCTGGACATTGCCAACAGCCCTAGGAGAACCGATCGGCAACTTTCCATCTGTTCGATGCAATGACGGTTCTCTGCTCGATCGCAATCATCCTTGTCCAGAAATTAAAGACAACCTCTGGTTGATGATGGATCGGCAATATACCGTCTCTCTATCCCGGCAGATCTACACCTACGGAGTTGCCTTTCAGATGACAGGGGATATCCAGTATTTAGAATACGCTAAGGCTGGAGTGGATTACCTGAGACAAAATGCATTTGATCGTGAACAGGGCGGCACTTATTCCTTTTGGGATGGTGAACGCCAGTCTTGGGAACCTGCCTTTGAATATCGTAACCCTCAAGAACTAGCCTATGCTCTCTTAGGTATTGGCTTCTACTATTATTTGACCCGTGATTCGGAGGTTTTGCCAGATCTTCTTGAGACTAAAGAATTTATTTTCAAAAATTACTACAATTCAGACCTTGACCTGCTTCAGTGGCAGTTACAAGATGGTAGAAATGGTGGTAAAGCTTTAGACAAGAAACTCGTTGCTCAACTTGATCAATTGAACGCCTATATGCTGCTGCTCACTCCAATCCTGCCAGAGCCATATCAAACAGAATGGAAGCAGGATATGGTCAAGCTTTCAAAGATCATGATCGAGCAGTTCTATTCCCCCGAAGAGAATTTGTTCTTTTTGTCTGCCAACTCCCCAAGCGATCAAGATATTCAACAAACAGACGTTGATTTTGGGCATACGATCAAAGCAATGTGGATGATGCGGATGATTGGGTTATTGTCCGGCGAATCCTCTCTCGTTTCGTTTGTGAATGAAAATGGTCCTAAAGTTTTAGAACGCGCCTATTTACCTGAATCAGGATCGTGGGGATCTGGAATTGAGCGGGGAGGCAGTATTGATATTGATAAAAATTGGTGGGTTTATGCTGAACTCAATCAATTCACAGCCTCTGTTGCGTTAGAGAACCCATCGTTAATTTCTTACTTACCGCAAACTGTCAGTTATTGGTTTAATTATTTTGTCGATCAAGAATATGGCGAGGTTTGGAGCGGAGTGAATGGTTTGACAAATCAACCACTTAACGAAATGCCTAAGCAATGGCCTTGGAAGAATGGATACCATTCTTCTGAAGACACTCTGGTTGGTTATATTACTGCCAGCCAGTTGCATGGAGAACCAGTATCCCTTTACTATGCTTTTAAGCAAATGCCCTCAGTAGATACGATTCATCCTTATTTTTACCGAGGCACAATAGACGAGATCGAAACTATTAGCAATCAAGAGACAACAACAATCTACAGAATTAATTTCTCAGATATTCGATAATAATAACGACAGCAGAGGTGGACATTTGACGATCTGAGTACATGTTATTACAAGCGAAATTGTAGTCTAACAACTCCGTTGCACCGCGACCGATGAGGGCGATCGGGGGGGTGAAGGGCGATCGCTTTTCAACTACGTTAAAATTAAATCCTAATCAAGATGTAGGTTATAATCATGACCAAAATTTCGTTAAAAACACTTTTTGATATTGATTTTGCACTCTGGATTGAAGAGACAGTTAATCAGTTAAAATCTCGAAATATTGAAAATTTAGATTGGGACAATTTAATTGAGGAGATCGAATCTTTGGGAAAGCGGGATAAACGAGAATTAGAAAGTCGGTTAACCACATTATTTGAACACGCTTTGAAACGGTGTTATGTTCCGTTACCCGATTGTTATCGAGGTTGGGAAGTAACCATTTCTCGAACGCAACAGGATATTAAAAAACAGCTAAGGGATTCTCCTAGTTTGAGTAATTATCTACAAGAAAATTATATTAATTGTTATCAGGAAGCTTTGAACAATATGCAGGTTGAATATGATGCAGAATTTCCTGATATTTGTCCGTTTCCCCAGGATGTAGACATTTTATTAACGGGGAAATTTTGGGAAACACCGCTATAAAAACCCTAATTCAACGATTCTAAAAACGCTTGAACACTCCCATCCGGCTGCAAAATTACACGAATTTTAGGGGTTTTTCCTGACTCCAAGGGAGAAACAAAAGGTTGACCAATTTCTGGGAAATCCAATTGTTTTTGACGATTAACCGCAGGTTGACCCACAGGTGTAATAGTTTGTAAAGAACCATCGGAATTGATTTTTAAACTGTATTGTAAGGTGCGTTTTAAGTTTTTAGGAGGATACCAGATTTTTTGAAAATAGTTTCTGACTTCACTCACTTGTGGAATTTGATCAAATAGGGTGGTATCCTGTTGACGAGTTGCGGCAATTGTGGGGGGACGTTTATTCAGTTGAGCCAAATAATTCTGTTTATCTAGGTCGGAATTTTCTGGCGAAGAATTTAACGGTTTTTCCGCAGAAGGTACGTTTAAAATAACCGGAGGAGCCGCATTTTTTAAGGTGGGTAATTGAATAGTTTGGGGTGCAAAAATTACGGGCGGAGATGGGGGCGCGGCTTGGGTTGGAGCCACGGCTAGGCGGGGCGGAGGCGGGGGTACGGGTGCTGCTAAGGGCTGCGGTGCTTGGGCTACAGACCCATCTGTCACCGGAGAGTCCTGGGGAATAATGACGAACCCATCGGGTGCGGGTTGCAGGTCGGGTATGGCTTGGGGGGTTGCAGGGTTAGGAAAGAGAGGGGCGGGAATGGGAAGGGGGGCGGTATTGACGGGGGGTAAATTGGGAAACGCTTGTGCTCAAGTGGGTGGCTCCTATTTACCGGGAAGTAGCTGACATTATCCAGGCCCGGGGGCACCAATACCGTTGTCTGACTGAAAAGGCTGATTGGGTGGGATCATCTATGCCTCCGTCCGAGTAGTTCAAAATGTGGAGGTGTTGCTCATGGCAGATCAG